>SKGY01000196.1 GCA_007117235.1 Balneolaceae bacterium | reverse complement strand
CTTTTGAAAGTAGGGTATTAGTAAGGGTAAAGGTAAGGGCAATTCATGAATTGCCCTTACCTTTACCCTTACTAATACCCTACTTTCAAAAGATTACTTTATGTTTTTAGGATGATTAATATCTTCATCCCACTTTTTCGGATTATCGTTTATATAGTCACGAATACGCTCTAGGGATTCTTTATTACGCACTATGTGTTCGTAATAATTTCGATGCCAAAACGGATTTCCGGTATTTTGAAGTATCAGATTGGCCTTTTTCGACACATTCATTTTATACCATCCGATTATCTTTGGCAATAACATATTTCGCCTCTTTTTCCGATAAGATTCCGGATCAATATCAAATTCAATTGATTCCAGTCCATCCTGTTGTAACTGCAGATCATGATTTGCAGTTACAACAGGATCGGACCGATCTTCAGGATTATATTCAATCCCAACTATACCATGTATATGATTCGGCATTACAATGAACGAATCTAAACTTATCCCATCAAACCTTTCAGGAATTTGATACCATAAGTCGTGTGCTATCAAGCCTATTTCACTTAATGCCACTTTTCCTTTCCTCACATCACCATAGAAACACTCTCGATTTTTCGTGCAAATCGTGACGAAATACTCGCCTGTTGAGGAATAGTCATATCCCTGAAGCCTGATTGACCTCCGACTGTTATATCTCTTTTTATTTCTCACCTTGGCATAATACAAAACACCCTATAAAGTAACGGTAATTCATGAATTACCGTTACTTTATAGAAACCCACCAAATTAGGAACTTTCCATATTTCTATTTAGTTTAATGTTAAACTAATTTAGTTGCGCCAAATCTTACAATTATGAAGAACAAAGGAATACATCACATATCAATTATATCCGGAGATGGGCAAGAGAATGCCAATTTCTATGTAAAATCACTAGGACTTAGAATGGTCCTGAAAACGGTTAATCAAGATGACCCGTCGAACTACCACTTGTTTTATGCTAATGGTTCAGGGCAGCCGGGATCAAGTATTACATTTTTCCCATGGCCAAATGCAGTAAATGCATCCTACGGGACGGGTGAAACTGTGGCTGTTTCGTTTTCTGTCCCTGATAACTCCTTCGATTTTTGGATTGAGCGTTTCGCAAACCTTAATATCCCATTTGATTCTCCCGAAACCAGATTTGGTAAAAATATTCTCAAATTCAGAGATCCTGACGGACTACCGCTAGAACTTGTAGAAGACTCCCGGTCCGACAACATTGAACCATGGATGGATAGTGATGTACCTGCCAAATATGCTATTCGCGGATTTTGGGGTTCAAATCTTAGATTAACAGAATCTGAAAGCACGGCTCGCGTTTTAACTGAAATTCTTGGTTTTAAACAAACTCAGATAGAGGACAATCTTACACTGTTTGAAACAGAAAGTGCTCTCGGGCATTCAATTATCTTCGAAAAAGAAGAATCTGAAAGTTACGGACGAACAGGAAAAGGAACCGTGCACCACGTGGCGTTTCGGGCTAAAGATGAAGATGAACTTGAGTCGATGAGAGAGCAGGTTATTTCTCTGGGACTTAACCCAACCGGCATCATAGATCGCCATGTGTTTAAGTCAGTTTATTTCCAGACACTGGGTGGAGTTTTATTTGAGATGGCTACCGACGGTCCCGGTTACTCCTCTGTAGCTGAAACCGATGAGGAAATGGGTAAAAAACTCTTTCTGCCTCCATGGCTTGAGAAAGACAGAGAGGCGATTGAGAATAATCTACCCCCTGTTGAGGTTTAAGGTTTTGGATTTATGAAATCTTTGTTATGATGTTGAAAATCATTTCATAATCAACTCATACAGAGTCTTTACTTATGACAGAAACGCTTGTCGATTCCTTTTTATATGAAGCAGAACTGTTTCTTGAATTCATCCCGAGGCTATTAATTGCACTAGTTGTTGCCTTACTCATTTATCTGATTGGAAGAGTAATAGGATCGGGCGTTATCCAGGTTTTGAAGAGGAGCAGTATGCCGGAGGCGTATCATACCTATTTTAGAAAACTGATTTCCGGTGTAGCCATATTTATTGGGTTTGTTACGTTTCTGAATCTAATTGGCTATAGCACGCTTGCTGCAAGTTTAGTGGCGGGTGGTGGTCTAACCGCGGTTATGCTTGGCTTTGCGTTCAAAGATATAGGCGAAAATTTTCTTGCAGGATTTTTTCTTGCTTTTAGCAGACCATTTAACACTGATGATGTAATTGAATCCGGCGGAATCACAGGTCGTGTGAGAAGTATTCATCTCAGGCATACCCATATACGTACCGGTGAAGGGTGCGATGTTTTTATTCCAAGTGCACAGCTATTCACAAAACCGCTGCACAACTATACACTTGACGGACTCAGACGAGGCGGATTTACGGTTGGCATTGATTATGCAGATGATTCAGAAAGTGCGTTGCAGATATTGAAAGAAGTTACAAAATCAACCAGAGGTGTTTTAAAAAGCCCGGGAGTTGGAACATCCATTAAAGGGTTTACTCCTGACTATGTTGAGCTTCAGGTCTTTTTCTGGATCAACGCTAAAGATCAGGAATTGGGACTTGCCAGAGTGCGAACAGTTGCTATGAATGCTTGCAGAATTAAACTAATGGAGTCAGGATTTACGATAAGTGCCGATGTGAAAACGGCTATTGAACTAAGTCCTGTAGATGTGCTTCTTGATAAAAAAGCCTAACGATTTACTTAACATCTCCCGGTTTCCAGAAAAGAAACCCGGCCATTGCGAGAAACAGGCCATTCCTTGCTACCATCTTCCACCCAAATTCACTACCTAATACAGCCGCTAAAATAGAGCCGCTTTCCGGATCACCAAAGCAACCGCAGTCGCCTTCAATGCCCGCACTAAGTCCATAGATTGCAAATATGAAGAAGCTAAAATAAATAAGAGAAGCAACAGGTTTTACGACAGTGCCTCCCAAATTTATTATCAATAGGCCCCCAACAACTATCTCAATCCAGGGCAGCAGATCAATCACGAGAGACTTCATGCCAATCGGTATCCAGGTTATGTATGCCACGGATTCAAAAAGAGCGGCATTGTCCTGCAGTTTCAAATATCCGGCTATAAGCAATAGTGAACCAAGCACGACCCTGAAAAAAAGCTGTATGTAGCTGATAATTTTCTTGTTTTTCATGACTGTAAATGTACGAAACAGAGCTCTTTTTATTTTATGGAGAAGATAAATTCTAAAATTATGGGATATAATTCACCCACTCTTTGGCTTACAATATGAAGACTGTTATTTACTAAGCTTTTCCATATCTTTTAGTTCCCCTGTAAATCATATTGATTCATCCACTAATGATTGATAAACCCCACGACTATTGTGGTATATTTGGCGTTTTTGACCACGATGATGCCGCACTTCTTACCTATTACGGACTCCATGCGCTTCAACATCGAGGGCAAGAATCAGCCGGTATTGTAACATCCTATTTTGATGAGAGAAAGCAGAGGCACATAATGCCGATGCACAAAGATTTCGGATTGGTTCTCTCTGTTTTTGATGACCCAAAAATTTTCAAGCGCGAATTAAAAGGACGTTCAGCTATCGGTCATAATCGATACTCTACATCTGGCTCATCGAAAAATCCGGCAAACATTCAGCCTTTCAGGGTTCACTACCGTAATGGTAATTTATCAATTGGGCATAATGGAAATTTATCAAATGCCCGAACATTGCGTGAGCGTTTCAGGGATGAAGGAGTTCTTTTTCAAAGTACATCCGATACCGAATTGATCTTACACCTGATTTCTCACAGCCGTGCAGAAACTCAGCTCGATCAGATCATGGATGCACTTAAACAGATTGAGGGGGCTTACTGTCTTGTTATTTTGACTGATGAGAAATTGATTGCCGTTCGTGATCCAAATGGATTTAGACCACTCGCTCTCGGAAAAATTGATGGTTCATATACTGTGGCAAGTGAAACATGCGCATTCGACATAATTAATGCTGAATATGTCCGTGATGTAGAGCCAGGTGAAGTTATTGTTATTGACAGACATTCTTCAGAAAATGGACCAACCTCACTTTATTTAGAGCCGAAAAAAGACACCTCAAGTAGTCAATGTATTTTTGAGTACGTCTACTTTTCTCGTCCGGACAGTAAAATATTTGGAGAGATGGTGGATAAAATTCGTAGAAACCTCGGAAAACAACTTGCGAAGGAGCACCCTCTTGATGACGTCATAAAAAGCTGGCCGGATGATAAAAAACCAATCGTCATATCAGTTCCCGATTCAAGCAACACTGCCGCTATTGGATACGCTCACGAAAATCAAAAAGCAGGTTTCGATTGCAAATATGATATTGGGCTTATCAGAAATCACTATGTAGGCAGAACATTTATTTCACCGGGACAAAAATCCCGCGATCAAAAAGTCAGAACCAAGTTCAACACGGTTAGAGGTGTAATTGAGGGCAGACCTGTGATTATCGTGGATGACTCCATAGTACGGGGAACAACATCAAGATATTTAGTGGATATGATTCGTGATGCAAATCCGCTTGAAGTTCACTTTCTGGTGCGCTCACCACCTATTACTCACCCCTGTTTTTATGGAATTGATTTTCCAAGTCCTGAAGAGCTAATCGCTAACCGATTCAATAGAGATACCGATGCAATAGCCAGAGAGATCGGTGTTGACAGTCTTCGTTACCTTTCAGCTGATGGACTGGTGAGTGCGGTAAAAGAATCTAACCTCTCTGAGCACGGCTATTGTACTGCATGTTTTACAGGTGATTATCCTGTACCAGTCGATTTTGGCGTAGAAAAAGAAGAAAACGAAATTGTTTGATGGCTTTCCAGAAAGCTCGATTTATTACAAGTGCACCGGCGTTAAAAGACTGTCCTGAAGAGTCGCACTCAGAATTCTGTTTTGCAGGGCGATCAAATGTTGGTAAATCTTCACTGATCAATAAGATCACCAACAAGAAACGGCTGGCGAGAACGAGTAACACCCCCGGTAAAACTCAACAGATGAACTATTATGAAATTGACGACTCTTTCTTTCTCGTAGACCTTCCCGGTTTTGGCTTTGCAAGAGCTCCCAAAAAAGAGCGTGAGCGATGGGGGCGTGATATCCAACAATATCTGCTTAATCGCTCAACACTTAAGATGGTAATGCACCTCGTTGATTGCAGACATGAGCCAACTAAACTTGATGAAGAGTTTTTCTTATGGCTTGCAACGAATCACCTCCCATTCGCTGTTCTGATGGCAAAGGCTGATAAATTATCAACAAACAAGCTTGCCAAATCAAAAAAGCAGGTGCTTAGCATTCTTTCAGAGATGAATATTGAGGTGCCCGTTATTACCTGTTCAGCTGAATCAGGTAAAGGTATCGATGAGATTCAATCACTCATTTTAGAGTTTAATGAACCCAATCCAGAACAAATAGAGAAATAAGACCTATGCCATTCAACGTACTTCTCCTCGATAGTGTAGACCCTGTTTGCGCAGAAATTTTCAGGAAAAGAGGAGTCAATGCAGATCAGCCGGATAAGCTATCTGACGACGAACTGAAAGAGAGAATTGGAAACTATGATGCGTTAGTTGTAAGAAGTGCAACCACTGTAACTAAAGATCTGCTCAAACACGCTACTAAACTTCAGGTTATTGGTCGTGCCGGAGTAGGTGTTGACAATATTGATATTCCCGCTGCTACATCGAAAGGGGTATTGGTGATGAACACGCCTGATGGAAACACAATCTCTACTGCAGAGCATACATGTGGAATGATCATTTCATTGGCTCGGAATATCCCTGAGGCCGTCAGCAGAGTCAAAGATGGTGGCTGGGATCGCAAAAAGTTTATGGGTACTGAAGTTCATGGAAAAACACTCGGCATTGTAGGGCTGGGAAAAATAGGTACTGAAGTAGCTCGACGCATGAAAGAGTTTGGAATGGAGCTTTATGCATACGACCCTTTCACCACCCATGATCATGCCCAGAGTTTTGGAGTCAAATTAGTTGAGCTGGATGAACTTTTAAGCCTGTCAGATTTCCTCACGGTTCATACTCCACTTACAGAAAAAACAAAAGGTCTGATCTCAATTGAAAATGAGGCGAAACTCAAAAAAGGGATGAAGCTGGTAAATTGCGCAAGAGGCGGAATTTATGAGGAGAAAGATCTTCCAGCACTTATTGAAAATGGCACAATTAGTGGTGTTGCACTTGATGTATATTCAGCCGAACCACCCACACCTGAACTTTACGAAATTCTGAAAAATCCGGCTGTGATTTGTACACCTCATCTTGGAGCTTCAACTGAAGAAGCGCAGGAAAAAGTTGCTCTTCAAATTGCTGAACAAATTTCTGACGCACTCGAAAAAAAAAGTTATAAAGGCAGTTTGAATGGCAAGTCAATTGCACTGCTTACTAATGAAGCAGTGCAACCTTTTGTTGAACTTG
>SKGY01000263.1 GCA_007117235.1 Balneolaceae bacterium | reverse complement strand
AGTACAGAAGTATCCCAAAATACTACATCATCATGATCTTGATTATTTTGGGTATAGGAATCACTTTTATTGGTGCCTGGACTCTGATACTCAGGTTGCGGGTAAAATCTAAAACCAATAAAATTCAGAAAACACTCGATCAAAAAGAGATACTGTTAAAAGAAGTACATCATCGGGTTAAAAACAGTTTGTCTATTGTTTCCGGACTGATTGAGCTACAGCGATCAAACACGGAAAATGATGAGGCTGTTGCAATTCTTCATGACACACAGTCGAGAATTCAATCCATTGCACTGATTCACGATAAAATATACAAGACCGATTCACTCTCTGACATCAGGCTGGATGATTACATCCGTGAACTGGTAACATCTATTCACAATGCGTTTTCCGACAAAGCGGATAAGGTGTCACTAAATTTTGATGTGGACCCAATCACATTAGATACGAGCAGAATCATCTATTGCGGTTTATTAACGAGTGAAATTGTAGTAAATGCTCTGAAGCACGCCTTCAATAAAACCGATCAGGGAACAATTTCGGTTACAATTAAAAGTGAAAATGGCCGGGTAAAACTTATTGTATCTGATAACGGTATCGGCCTCCCTAATGATTTTAAAGCGGGTTCCACTGAAAACCTGGGAACGCTGCTGATTAACTCATTTGCATCACATCTTAATGCAGAGATGGATATATCGACATCCAAGGGTGCCGGAACTACCTTTACCTTATCATTCCCTCTCACTAAATTGAACTGATAGTTTAGTAGCTAAATTTTGTCGTTGAGGTTTAATTCTTATCAGGAATTTACATCCAGCATGAATATATTCGGTGCATAAATCTAATAACAGGATCCCATGCGCCAACTATTTGCCTTTTTAATTCTACTCACATTTTTAACCCTCCCAACCGCAGCTCAGCAGTCAGATCCATATATGGATGGGTATCTGAAATGGGATGCCGGTAACTATATAGGGGCACTTGAAGACTTTCTTGCAATTTTAGATGGTACTGATGCAGATCAATGGTTTGATGACATTGCTACTCTGACCGGCGAACTTTACAAAGTTGATGAACTTTCTGAAGATGGGCGTAATCCTGTTTTTAGTCCCGACAATTCCCATTTCTCCTGGCAGGAGGAGCATGATGGTGTTACTATCACAAGAATTGCCCGTATTTCCGGTGACGAGATCGAACACCTGTTTTCCATAGATGGAGTAGATTTTCGGTTTTCACCTGACGGTCTTCACGCCGTGATCATGCGCACAGAGCAAACTTCAGCGATCAACGATCTGCAACAGAAATTATCCGATGCATTTGCTGCCCGTGACAGGTCAGCAATCATCGCTGCCCGAAATGAACTGATGTATGAGCAGGCCGTTCACACATCCATGCACTTGGTAAATTTATCAACCGGTGACACAAATCTAATTAACACCGGTGGACTCATGGTTCGGACTCCGGTATTTGATTCAGAAGGTCAGCTCTGGTTTTCAGGAGCCGAGCCCGGAAATCACAATCGCAGTGATATTTATAAAATGTCTGTTCCGGAAAATAGTCCTGAGAAAATTACTGATGAATTAGGTTTTTATGATGCGCCTGCGCCCATCCACAACGGAGAGTTGGTTCTTTTCAACTCTTCTTCTTCATCGCCTTTTCCAACTCCGGTTAATGAATCGCGGGTTACGTACGACACCCCCACAGAAATAGTACTTCACCATTTACAAAACGGAGAAGTTAACCGATGGGAAGGTGAATCTCCTGTGATCTCAGCCGGCGAAAATCGTCTCGCCTTCATGAAAGATGTTGATGGAGAAAGTGCTATTTACAGTGTTGAATTATATGTGCAGTCCGGTGATGCAGATCGAATGGTTGCTTCGCCCTACCCCATTCAAAATCCAGCACTTTCTCCGGATGGAAGTAAACTTGCCTATATGATTCGGGAAGGTATCAGCTGGAACATTCATATGGTTCATACAGACAGCGAAACCCACGAACAGCTCTCATTTGATATTCAGCATGAACTATTTCCTCACTTCTTAAACGACAATAAAGTTCTCGGGATGATGGGAGAAGCTCGTCACCGTCGATCTCATATCTATGACGTGGAGACTAAAAAATTCTATCGCCTGTTTCACAACAACTCTGTCAGAACAGTATCTATGGAGAATGACTGGGCTCCAAGCAGTGACGGAAATTTCTTATTGGTTGTGGCTCAGCGCGGTGGTAATACCATAGCCCCTGAGCAAGGCGTCTATTTGGTTCGTATCGGTGACCGGATTTCAAAAGAGACTCTTACTGAGCGACTACAAAAGAATCTTGATAGTGAGCGTGCACTTCTTGCAAAAGCAGAAGAGATGTATGATCCAATTTTTGCAGATGTAGAAGCAGCTACTCAGGAGGTTAACATTACGAGGCTCTATCACTATCAGAAATCGCTTTATGATTTTGGGTCGAAGCATATGACTCAGCCCGGCAACCAAAAAGCAAGTGAATACATTTACGAAACTCTGAAATCGTTCGGTTATGAACCGGAGTTGCAGTGGTTCAATCCGTCGGGAGATATAGAAACAGCCAACGTAATTGCCCGGCTTGAAGGCACGACGCATCCTGAAGTAGTTTATATCCTCAGCTCCCATTTTGATTCTGTTCAGAGAAGTCCCGGAGCCGATGATAACAGCACCGGTACTGCCGTACTAATGGAAGCAGCACGGGTTTTAGCTCAAAATCCACAGCCTGCTACGATTATTTTTGCTTCGCTCACAGCTGAGGAATCCGGACTTTTGGGTGCCCGTGAATTTGTTCGGGTTGCTGAAGAGGATGGACTCTGGGCGGCAGGCGTTGTTAACAACGACATGATGGGCTGGACCCGTCACCACAGGCTTGATAACACCATCCGTTTTTCGAATTATGGTATTCGTGATATCCAGCATTCAGGGGCTATTTTATTCACCGATTTGATAACCTATGACTCCCGTTACTATCGCAACACCGACGCTCACGTTTTCTTTGATGCGTATGGTGATGTTATTGGAGGCATTGGCTCCTACCCCATTTTAGGAAACCCAAATTATCATCAAACGACAGACAGGCTCGAAACCATCAATCATAACCTGGTTCGTGAGGTGGCAAAATCAACCACCGCCACGCTGATGATGCTGGCTAATGCACCATCGAAAGTAACCGGACTTGAAGTTTCTGAAGGCAGAAGCGGCCGTGCAAATGTGAGTTGGAATCGGTCACCTGAAAATGATATTGATCATTATCGAATCAAGTACACCGACAGCACCGGGAATGAGCACACAGAGCGAACTACAGGAACAGATACAACCCTTCGGAGAGTCGATCTCTCTAAACCTATTTTTGTTGTAGCTGTAAATGATCGCGGGATAGAGGGATGGGATTGGACAGTGTTTCAGTGATCAGTGTGTCAGTGATCAGTTCTTCAGGGTTCAGGGGAATGTGATTTTACTTGATTCTATGGAAGAGGTTGTGGTTTAAATAGATAAATGATAAAACCACAGCGGCACAGAGAGTTACACAGCGGGCACGGGGATCAGGCGATACCAACTACTTATGTGCTGAGTACTTTGTGGTATCCTTTGTGTCCGCCAGGTTAACCGTTTAGTTTTTGGGAAAAGTAACTCTTAATTTTCTATCTAAACATTTTGTATTTTTGGGTGTTCAACTTGGTGAAGATTTGTTTGTCTAAAAATAAAATCATGCACCCTGTTGCCTGAAGCTTGCTGCTAGAAAAATTCCTCTCTTTTATATTGCAATCCTTCAATTTAAGCTTTATTTTTATCAACTTGTCAATTTTGTATAAAACCAAAGAGATTTATCGTGAATACGATCAGTAATAAAACATACAATGCAACGCCTTCTACTATAGATAAGAAGTGGGTAATTATAGATGCTGAAGATCAGCCGCTTGGCCGTCTCAGTACAAAAGTTGCATCTATCCTACGCGGAAAAAACAAACCGGAATTTACACCACACATGGATGCTGGTGATAACGTCATCGTAATCAATGCAGAGAAAGTTGCATTGACAGGTAAGAAGATGACCGACAAATTGTACTTCAAGCACACAGGCTATATCGGAAGTGAAACATACACATCTGCCAAAGACCTGATGGAAAAAGATCCTACATCACTCATTACGCGTGCTGTTAAAGGAATGCTTCCAAAAACAAAGCTTGGGCGCAAACTTCAAAAGAATCTTCGCGTTTATGCGGGTCCGGTTCACCCACACACCGCGCAAAAACCAGAAATTAAAGAGAATTAATCGACTAACATGGCAAAAGCAAATTACATCGGTCGAAGAAAAACATCTACTGCCAGATTGTACATCCAATCAGGTAAAGGAAGTTTTATCATTAATGGCAAGCCTATTGAAGAATTCTTCAAAACACAGGCCAGAATTAACGTCGCGAAGTTTCCTTTAGAGGTTACTGAACTTAATGGCAAATATGACATTAAGATTACCGTTAGAGGCGGGGGCGTTACAGGTCAGGCAGGAGCTGTATCATTAGCCCTGGCCCGTGCCCTTGATGATTTGAACGAAGATGTTCATGACAAACTTAAAGAACACGGACTATTAACTCGTGATGACAGAATGGTTGAACGTAAAAAGTACGGCCAGCCTAAAGCGAGAAAGAAATTCCAGTTCAGCAAGCGGTAACCACGGTACATGGCACAAGGATCAGGGTACAGGATATACTGTACCTTGCTACCTGAACCCTGCGCCCTGAAATACACATACACAGCGACCCTTCGCCGAGTGCCCCGACAGGCTTGTCGGGGTTAGCGCCTTGGGGGATGACCTGTGTAGAGGACTAACTCAAACATACATACATTATATAATATGCCTAAAGCAGCATCAGTAGAAGAACTACTAAAATCCGGAGCTCACTTCGGACACCTCACCAGACGTTGGAATCCCAAGATGAAAGAATTTATCTTCATGCAAAGAAACGGGATCCACATTATTGACCTCAAAAAATCACACCACTACCTCCAGGAAGCTCTTGACGAAGTAACAAAACTAGCCAGAGCAGGTAAAACTATTCTCTTTGTAGGTACAAAGAAGCAGGCACAAGAAGTGATTAAAACTGAAGCAATCCGATGCGGAATGCCGTTTGTAACTCACAGATGGTTAGGCGGAATGCTTACCAACTTTAGTACCGTTCGAAAAAGTATCTCAAGAATGGAAGAGATCGATCGAATGAAAGAAGATGGTACATATAACGAATTGACAAAGAAAGAAGGTTTGATGCTTGATCGTGAGAAGATTAAGCTTGAAGCCACTCTCGGTGGTATCGCCAACATGACCCGCATACCCGGTGCCATTTTTGTGGTTGATACAATTAAGGAGCATATCTCCATTAATGAAGCCGTAAAACTTAATATTCCAATTGTAGGAATAGTTGATACTAATAGCGATCCGGATATTCCTGATCACATTATTCCGGCCAATGATGATTCAGCCAGAACTATTCAGTTGATAACAGGCCTTATCGCCGATGCCATCATTGAAGGCAACGCTGAGCGTGAAGCAATCAAGGAAGAAGAACTGATGGAACAAGCTGCTGTTGAAGCTAAAAAAGCTCCGGAACCATCACTTGAGCCGGAAGACGATGATTCAGAGGGCAAGTCTAAAAGAAGAAAGAGAAGACGTAAAGCCACTGATTCTAAAGAAGAGGCTAAGCCAAAAGAAGCTAAAGCTGAGAAAAAGGAAGCTGAGCCTGAAAAAGCTGAAGCTGATAAAAAAGAAAAGCCTTCTAAAGAAGAGCCTGCAGCTGAAAAGAAGTCAGAAGAAAAAACTGATAAAGAGTAATTAAGGCAACCCTAAAGAAAATCAATACAGAACAATGAGTATTAGTGCAAAAGAAGTAATGAAACTCCGTGAAGCAACGGGCGCCGGAATGATGGACTGCAAGAAAGCCCTGATTGAGTCTGATGGAGACATGGACAAAGCAATTGAGTACCTCCGTAAAAAAGGCCAGCAAGTTTCTGAAAAAAGAGCCGAACGTGAAGCTAACGAAGGATTGATAGTTTCCAGATTAAATGATGGCAAAACCGCTGCAGCTGTAATTGAATTAAATTGCGAAACAGATTTTGTTGCCCGTAACGAAGATTTCCAAAATCAGGCAAACGCATTTTTAAACGCTGCATTTGAAAACAAAACTAACTCTGTTGAAGATTTGCTTAAGCAGGAAATTGACGGAATGACAATTGAGAAGCACCTCGAGTCAATGGTTGGTAAAATTGGAGAAAAGATTGAGATCAGTCGTTCAGTATATGTAGAAACTGACGGCAAACTGATCGATTACATTCACCCGGGCAACCAGCTTGCAGTGCTTGTAGAGTTTGAAGGAGAAGTTGATGGCGAAACAATTGGCAAAGATGTTGCCATGCAGATTGCTGCGATGAATCCATTGGCAGTTGTTCGCGACGAAGTTGACGCATCAGTTATTGATAAGGAGCTTGAAATTGCAAAAGAGCAGCTT
>SKGY01000198.1 GCA_007117235.1 Balneolaceae bacterium | reverse complement strand
TTGAATAGTAACATCAGAGAGTTCCAGGGAGTGTTTCAGCATACATACTTCTACAATCAAAATGTTGTGCCCGATAATGAATACCTGCTCTCCCTTGAGCGATCGGATGGTCTCGTAGTTGATCTAACAACATTAACTCCTACAAAACCCCAACCTCTTATTACACCTGAAAACCCGAGTTGTTATCAGCAAATTCAAATTAACCTTGATCCACTTAATGGTGGAACAGTTGTATTTAGATTTGCCCTAAGGCCTGATACAAGTGATACTGACATGAACATCTGGACTACTCCAATTATAATTGGCCCTGAAAACAGAACTTCAGAGAGAATCAATCTGACAATTACTCCTATACAAACAGCGCGGTTTATTACTCGTAATTTTAATGCTCCGTGCAGTTCCCTGTTATCATTGGGCTCCTTAACCATGAGAATAGCACACTACGCCCCAGGTTTTTATGAAAAAGTTACGGATGATGATTTAGAAATTATTGAAAGCACAAGGCAATTTGGGGCCTTTTATGCCGACACGCTTCAAATCCCATTGGATACATCAAACCCATGATATTTATCTAAATGCATCCTAAGATATACAGAAAAATATCCGGTCTCTTTCTACTGCTATTGTTAGCAGTACTATTAATTCCACATCCCGGATATGCACAGGAAAGTGGCTTGATTCGTGTTGTGGCTATTTCAGGTGATGACGGTACTCCCCTTGCCGGTGCAAACGTGCTACTCTATGATCAGATTGATGATATAGATGATTCAACCCCGGACTTCTTTTGCGTAACTAATCGTGAAGGCCTGTGTGAAATTCGAAATATACCACCGAATAAAGAGTTCGAGCTTAGGGTCTCATTTTTAGGATTCATTACTCATTCCGAGCTTATCATTTTGGAGGAGGGAGAACGTAATGTAAAGCGTATTGTTCTTGAGCCTGATTTAGAAGAGTTTGATGAGGTTGTAGTTGAACAGCAGCGATATATCACAACCGGTGAAGTTGGGGTTCGCCGAATCAGTAATGTCGATATCTCCCGGGTTCCATCACCTGTTGCGGGTGGTGACCTCGCATCTTATTTGCAAACTGTTCCCGGCATAGTATCCAGTGGGGACCGTGGCGGGGACCTCTACATTCGAGGAGGCACTCCCGACCAGAACATGATTCTGGTTGATAAGCTTCATATCATTAAACCGTTTCACATATCCAACCTCTTCTCAGCATTTCCTGATGGTGTTGTTCAAAATGCCGACCTCTATGCAGGTGGTTTTGATTCAAAATATGTAGGTGCTACATCTGCAGTACTTGATATCGGCTTAAGGCCGGGAAATATGAGGTACTCTCAGTTTAGTGCAGCAAGCAGCCCATACCTTACTGCAATTCAGGCCGAAGGCCCGATCGAGACAGACAGACAATCCATACTTTTTTCAGGCCGAATCTCAACTATAGATCGTTTTGCCCCAACTCTGACCGGCAGGGATATTCCAATCCAGTTTGGAGACCTCCTTACCCGATATACCATTCAGGGTGATAATGTAACCTGTAACCTTACCGGCATCTACACTTACGACAGTGGTGAAATTGTGCCCGGCAGAGCAGTTGATCATACATGGTCTAATTTGGTTATTGGCGGACGATGCCTGGGCTTTTCCGAATTTTTTAATCATCCGGTTGATCTGTCAGTTGGCTACACCTCCTATAAAAATGAAGAAGGAACAAGTGAAAACCGTGAGCGATTTTCCTCCATCGATCAACTATACTTCAATCTCGATCTTCAGCAAGAGATTTTTCAGCTCCCGGTCGACTACGGAATAGGTGTTAATTTCCGAACATATAAAATTATCTTATCAGAGCGGTTTATGTCCGTTAGTAGCCTCGACAGAATAGTTCCAATTGTGAGTTTATACAGTTCTACAACCTGGGAGCCCCATCGAAATGTTGCAATAAAGCCCGGATTCGCGACTCAATTTACCCTCGATACACCCATCACGTTTGAGCCAAGAATCCGTGTTTCATGGCAGCCCGATGGCACCGATCGGCGACAGATCAGCTTCGCGGTTGGTAAGTATGTACAAATGCATTCAGGCATCAGTGATGAGCGTGATGCAGGCACAGTTTTCACAATCTTACAACCGGTTCAAATGGATGATCCGTTACCTGAATCACTTCATGGAATTCTGGCCTATCAGCATAGAGTCGGGAACTACCTGACGGCCAATATTGAAGGATTTGTGAAAACCCATAAATACATTCCCGTCTCCAAATGGACGCCCGAAGCTCGTATTGAAATTGAGACAGCTCTTGCTCAATCTGAAACATACGGAATTGATTTCAGGCTCAGGTACGATCGATCACCACTGTACTTGTCTCTCGGATATGGATGGTCTAAGGTTGAGTACGAAGCAATCTCAGGAGATCTTGGCGCATGGATTCAGGCACCGATTTTTCGCTACTCACCGGCACACGATCAGCGTCATAAACTAAACACATTGGTAAGCTACACATTCTCAGGGTACACGCTGAATGCCGGATGGGAGTTTGGAACTGGCATGCCATTTACTCAAATCTTAGGGTACGATTTTTCAATTCGGGTACCCGATCAAAGTCCGCAATCAACAACAGGCACTGCCCGGATTATTTATAGTGAACCCTACAATCAGCGGCTGCCCTACCAACACCGGCTTGATGTATCTCTGGAAAAAGAGTTCAGAATAACTTCGGGCTCAACTCTTGAGGCTCAGGTCGGTTTGATTAATGCCTACAACCGAAATAATATCTTCAACTTTGATGTTGCCACACTCCAGCGGGTTGATCAGACTCCGCTGCTTCCCTATCTCTCATTAAAAGTAAGTTTGTAAGTTTTAGAATTGCCACTTTAAATCGGGCTTTTACTCTCAATCTTGATTAAAATTGTTGTAATTCATCAATTTTAAGGCTTTAAAAGCTAATTTTATTTGGTTTACTGAACGCCGATTCACAAATTAAACTTGTATTAACAACTACACATAAACTAGGGAATATCTACCATGGCAGATAAATATATTTTGGCACTTGATCAGGGAACAACAAGCTCTAGAGCTATCGTTTTTGATAAAAAAGGCTCCATAATCAACACTGCGCAAAAAGAATTTAAACAGCATTACCCAAAAGCGGGTTGGGTTGAACATGACGGTAATGAGATCTGGAGTACGCAGGCAGGTGTTGCCGCAGAAGCAATTACAGGCGCAGGACTGAATGGCAAAAATATTGCTGCCATTGGTATTACAAATCAACGCGAAACGACACTGATATGGGATCGAAAAACCGGAAAGCCTGTTTACAATGCCATAGTATGGCAGGATCGCCGAACCTCAGATTATTGTGATGAGCTCAAAAAAAAGAAAGGCCTCATCGAAAAAGTACAGGAGAAAACAGGTCTGATTTTAGACTCCTACTTTTCCGGCACTAAAATTAAATGGATCCTCGATAATGTAGATGGCGTTCGGAAACGTGCTGAAAATGGTGAACTCGCTTTTGGAACCATGGATACCTGGCTGATATGGAATCTAACCCGTGGAGATGAGCATATCACAGATGTAACCAATGCCTCCCGAACTATGATTTTTAACATCCACGATCTCAAGTGGGATGACGAACTTCTCAAGCTGTTTAATATTCCGAAAAGTCTGCTGCCTGAAGTAAAACAGTCGAGTGAGGTGTATGGTGAAACGAAAACAACGATTTTTGCATCAAAGGTACCTATTGCGGGAATTGCGGGCGATCAACAGGCCGCCCTTTTTGGTCAGCGCTGTATTGATTCCGGCATGGTGAAAAATACATACGGTACCGGCTGTTTTATGGTGATGAATACAGGTGAGAAACCAATTAAATCAGAAAACAATCTGCTCACAACCATTGCATGGCAGGTAAATGGGAAAGTTGAGTACGCCCTTGAGGGAAGTATCTTTATAGCCGGAGCCGTAGTTCAATGGCTGCGTGATGAATTGGGAATTATCAGGAAATCAGCCGATGTGGAAAAACTTGCGGCATCGGTAGATGACAATGACGGCGTATATCTTGTACCCGCTTTTGCAGGACTTGGAGCTCCCCACTGGGATCAGCACGCAAGAGGCACTATGGTTGGATTGACCCGGGGTTCAAACTCAGGACATATCGCTCGTGCCGCACTGGAAGGCATCGCTTATCAGGTGATGGATGTTTTGAAAGCGATGGAGGCCGACTCAGGAATCGATATTCAGGAGTTAAGAGTAGACGGCGGTGCAACAACCAACAATCTGCTAATGCAGTTTCAGGCCGATATCCTTAGAGCGCCCGTTGTAAGACCAAAGATTTTAGAAACCACTGCTCTCGGTGCAGCATATCTTGCAGGATTAGCTGTTGGATATTGGAAAGACCATGATGAGATCAATGAGCAGTGGCAGGTTGACCGAAAATTCGAAACTGAAATGGATCGTGAAAAAGCTGACAAACTGGTAACCGGATGGGATAAAGCTCTGAAGGCTGCCAAAGCATGGTCAGAAAAATAGATAAAACAGATTAATTCAAAATTCCAAGACTATACGCTATGAACAGACAAAAGATGGTTGCCGCTGTTAAGAGTAAATCGGGCTACTTTGATGTAGTGATTGTCGGTGGTGGCGCAACAGGACTTGGTGCCGCTGTAGATTCCGCAAGCAGGGGTTACAGTACGCTCTTGCTTGAACAGCATGATTTTTCGAAAGGAACATCAAGTCGCTCCACAAAGCTTGTTCATGGTGGAGTTCGATATCTTCAACAGGGGAATGTTGCTTTGGTACTTGAGGCATTGAGAGAACGGGGGTTGTTGATTCAAAATGCTCCCCATTTAGTTCGAAATCAGTCGTTTATTGTTCCCAACTACGATTGGTGGGAAGGTCCATTTTATGGTGTAGGGATGAAAGTATACGACATGCTTGCAGGAAAGCTTGGCTTGGGTCCCTCAAAAAATCTCTCACTGAAAAAAACTATTGAACGTCTGCCCACTTTGGAACAGAAAGGATTACGGGGTGGTGTTATCTATTATGATGGTCAATTTGACGATTCTCGTCTGGCTATTAATTTGGTTCAAACTGCCGCTGACCACGATGGGTTGCTTATCAACTACTCAAAAGTTGTTGGTTTAACAAAATCGAATAAGATGGTTGATGGCGTCAAAGTTAAAGATCAGTTGAATGGTGATGAGTACGAAGTGAAGGCACGTGTTGTGATCAACGCAACAGGCGTCTTTACCGATCAGGTTCTGAAAATGGATGATCCTGATAACAAACCTATTATTGCGCCAAGCCAGGGTGTTCACCTTGTTCTTGATAAAGAGTTTCTACCGGGCGATTCAGCAATTATGGTTCCACATACCGATGACGGAAGGGTACTATTTGCCGTGCCGTGGAATGGAAAAGTAGTTGTAGGTACAACTGATACTCCGGTTGACTCTCCTGAGCTTGAACCGAAAGCGATGGAAGAGGAGATTGAATTTATCCTGAAACATGCGTCTCAATATTTAACAGGAAATCCTACACGTAGTGATGTAAGAAGTGTTTTTGCAGGTCTTCGCCCCCTTGTAAAGGCAGGCGGTGATGGCAAGAATACCTCTTCACTCTCGAGAGATCATACTCTCATGATTTCAGATAGCGGCTTGGTTACAATCACCGGTGGAAAATGGACTACCTATCGAAAAATGGCTCAGGATACAATTGATCAAGCAGCAACAGTTGCCGGATTAAATATAAACGAGTGTGTGACAGAAAATATGCGCATACATGGCTGGCTCAAAAACACTGATAAAAATGATCCATTGCATCATTACGGTTCAGATAAGATAGAGATAGATAAATTCATTAAAGAGAAACCTGATCTGGGCAAGAAACTTCATGAGCGATTACCCTATCTGAAAGCCGAAGTTGTATGGGGTGTCCGAAATGAAATGGCAATGACTGTCGAAGATGTTTTATCACGGCGAACCCGGGCGCTGCTGCTCGATGCCAAAGCCAGCGTGGAAATGGCCCCTGAGGTTGCCAGAATAATGGCTGAAGAGTTGGGGAAAGATGATAGCTGGCAGTCTGAACAGGTGAAGGAATACAATGAACTGGCGGCAGATTACATCTTGAGTTAAGCAGGAAACTCTACAGTAAAAATGGTGCCTTTAGTTTCTGCATTTTTTATTTCAAATTCACCATTTAACTGAGAATTCAGAGTAGATATTAGCTTCATTCCCTGAGATTTACTATCCATTGGTTCCCCTTTCAAACCTACACCATTATCTTCCACTTTCAACTGAAGACGGCCTTCTGATACTTCTTTAAGTTCAATATTAATATAACCATCAAGCATCCCCTTAAATGCGTGTTGATAGGCATTTACAACAACCTCGTTTAGTAAAAGTGAGAATGGAATAGCCTGATTGATATTCATTTTTATATTCTCACTATTTACGCGCCTGATGATACTTTTTGCCGGATCATTAAATGAATCTTCGATGCCCTTAGTAAGCTCTTCTATATAGTCGTCAATAAAAACATTTGCAAAGTTTTCAGTTTTGTAAAGTTTTTCATG
>SKGY01000106.1 GCA_007117235.1 Balneolaceae bacterium | reverse complement strand
CAAAACGACTGGCTCTCTCATAGTCAACCAGAATGCGATACTCCGGCAAGCCTCCACTTATATTATTACGCACATCAACCAGGCCTGGAACAGCCTGAGTTGCGGACGCCTCAATCAACTTTTGATAGATCTCTTCCGTGATTCGTGAAATTTCATCAAAATTTTCACCGGAGATTTCAATATTTACCGGAGCACCTGTAGGAGGTCCCTGTTGCTCACCTTCTATCTTTACAATGATATCAGGGATATCCCTAACAACATCTCTCAATTTAGTTAAAGTAGTTGCTGAAGGTTCCGGCCTGTCTCCAAAGTCTATCAAATTGATGGTTAACCGTGACATTTCAGGACTTTGACCACCACCTCCAAAAAACGGGTCGCCGGCAACTCCAACATTTGTCTGAATGTTTTCGATGTTGGCCTTTACGTTAGGATCTTCATCAATAAGTTTATAAATGCGATCCTGAACATCCAATGCAATTACATTACTCGCATTTACATTCATCCCTATTGGGCCTTCCAGCTCAATAATAATTCTGCTCGGGTCAGTTTCAGGGAAAAACTCAACACCCGTTGGGGCTAGTACAAACAATCCAAAAATTGCGAAAAGTGAACCCATAACTGCATTTAACAGCAACGCTCTATTATCTGTTAGGATGAGCGATTTATTTGATTTTCTGAGCATCCCAAATGCACCTATTATAATCAGTAATAGTGGCACAGACATCAATATAAGCCACACAGACAAAGAAACAGGGTTGCCCAGAGATACCAACATCAATATGGAAGCATTGAGCACAGCAAGCGTAAGACCAAAAAATATGGACACCTTACCACCTATGAATATTGCTTCAATGAAATGAATTACAACTAATACAAAACCGATTGCACCAAATATACCTGCTAATGCAAAAAGAATAGTTGATGCAGGTGAAAATAGACCAACAACACCTCCTAATATTGCGAGTAAAAGCGCAAGGCTCAAACTAAGAAGTGAAAGTGTGTTTCTTAAAAAAGAATATTTAACTGTGTAGTCTCTCTTAAGGAAAGCCCTTAGCATCACTTTATAATACTTCAGCACTCTTGGAAACATGCGATCATTAAACACTGTAGATACAGGCTTGATGATATATCTGTATGAAAGAACAAAAAATATAATGGTAAGTACAGAGACGACGAGAGTAGTCATGTTAGCCATGCCGACTGCGACAGCTAAAAATATACTTATCCCAATTCCCACGCCCTTCATAAAGTTTGAACGCTCTTTTTTCTCGTCAGTGTCTAACCGTACCAAATAAGCAGTAAGTACAGGATAAAGAACCAACGCCACAAACAGAGAGCAGAGAAGCACAATAATCAATGTTAGTGGCAAATAACCCATGAATTGTCCGATTATTCCAGGCCAGAATGTCATAGGTATAAAAGCTGCCAACAGTGTTGATGTAGCAGCAATAAGGGCGTATCCAACTTCGTCTGTGGCTAATTTTGCCGCTTCAAATCTTTCGTAACCTAATTCACGGTATCGGTAAATATTTTCCACAACCACGATCGAGTTATCAACCAATAGACCAAGGGCAATAATCAAACTAAACAATATGATAAAGTTAGCCGAGTAACCAAGAGTTAAAAGAACTATAAAGCCTATTAAAATAGATAGTGGAACAGCTGTCCCTACCAACAATGCATTTCTCAATCCTAAAAAGAATACAAGTACAAGTATCACAAACAACATACCGCTGATGATACTGTTTTCGAGATCTGAAATAAGTTTAGTCACATCCTCACTGGTGTCTCCGGTAATAATGACACTTGTACCTGCCGGAACAGCAAAGTTTTCTACAACTTCCATCACCTCGGCAACTGTATCGAGTATATTTACTCCCGGACGTTTTTTTACGTTCAGACTGATTACCTGATTGTCTCCTATTTCAGCATCCGGCAGATCAACAAGTTTGCCATTCTCTTCAATTTTATAAGCACGTAGCCTGGCAAAACTTTCTCTCTCTTTAAATCCAAAAAACACATTTGCCACATCCCGCATATATACCAATCCGGGACCATGAGGGCCTTCACCCATCGGTCGCGCTACCACTAAATTTTCAATCTCTGCAGGGTTCTCAAATTCGCCGCTCACCCTTACCAGATAATTCATTCTGTCTACATCAACTGTCCCCCCGGGAATAGTCAGATTCTGTCCCTGAATTGCATTGATTAATTGCCCAAATCCAAGCCCATATCCGTTTAACGCTGCCAGATCTACGTTAACCTGAACCTCTCTCTCTACATCTCCGATCATTTCAACTTCACGTATTCCAGACGATGTCTCAACTTCATCTTTAAGACGTTCTGCGAGTTCAGTAAGTCGCGACAATGGATAATCTGCCGCGAGATTAATTGTCATAATTGGGAAATCGTCGAGATCTATCTCTACGATAAATGGCTCTTCAGCATCCGGTGGTAATTCTGTTCTTGCCAGATCAACCCGTTCCCGAACTCTTTGACTTGCTATACTGATTGGTACATCAAGATCAAATTCGACCACCACACTACTAAAGCTCTCTGTTGTAGTAGATCGTATGTCTTTTACACCATTAATGCCCTGAAGTTCTCTCTCAATAGGCTGCGTTATGAGTGATTCCATATCAGACGGTGAAATACCGGGGTAAACAGTATTTACGATAAATATGGGAATCTCTATGGAGGGGTTAGACTCTTTTGGAATGGAACTGTAACTGAATGCACCGGCAATAATTAAAATCGCTGTAAGTACAATTATTACCGTTCTGTTCTTAAGTGTTAGTTCGGTTATTTTCATGTGTTAACCAACGGGTTAATTTGTTTAATACGATCTGCTGATATTTGTTAAAAGGATGCCACGGGTTGAGCGCTCTCTTTCAGCCTGTTGGCTCTTTCTACACTTGATTCACTTCCTACCACATTCAGCTCATCCCCAATGCTTAAACTTCTTGTGCCAGTTACCACAACTTCGTCACCGGCATTCAGACCTTCAACCACTTGCACCAATGATCCTGAAGAGTTCCCCAATCTAACCTGAACCAAGTCAGCGGTTTTTTTCCCATTTTCTTCTTTTGATACAAAAACAAACACTCCAGTCTCATCCCTGATTACTGCAGTTCTTGGAATTATGATAGTGTTATCCAGAGTCTGTCTTATTATTCTGAGATCAGCAACCATCTCCGGCTTTATTACTTCCCCGTCATTATTAAGCTCAATTTCAGCTATATATGATCTGGTGTCAGGATCGATTACGTTTGAGGCATATGTGATTGAGGAATTTCGGGATACACTGCCAAATGCTTTAAAATTTATTGTAACACCCGACCCTTCGGTAATCTCGCCTGAGTATCTTTCAGGGATACCTGATAAAATTCTTACTCTTTCAGTATTTACCAATCTTGCAACTGGCATACCCGGATTAATAAGTTCCCCAACCCGAATCATTCTATCCTCTATTCTTCCATCAAATGGAGCTTCGATATTGGAGTCCTGAAGTTGTTTTTCTGCCTGATCAAGCTGAGCTCTCGCCTGTTGACGCTGAGCGCGCGCGCTCCTATAATCCTGAGTACTTATGATAGAGTCGGCATATAATGCTTCAAGTCTGTTAAATGTATCATCAGCAAGTTCAAAAGCAGCTTGAGCTGCAGAGCGCTGAGCTTCAATTACTCTCGAATCAATTCTCGCAATTATATCACCCTTAGAAACCCTTTCACCCCGATCTCTGATATACTGAACTCTTCCGGAAGTTTCAGATGAGATAGTTGCATCTTCAATAGCCTCAACCGTACCGGTCAGCCTGATTTCATCTGCAAAGGCATCCTCTTCAATAATGATCGTTTCAACAGGAATCAATCTTACATTATTTTCAATTCCATTTTCACTTCCGTTTTCTGTGTTACAGGATGCAAGTCCTATCATCAGAAAAACTATTACAAAACCTTTAGTTAGTAATTTTGACATTTTATTATTCATTCGATTAGTCTTCATAAAATTGTTCGGTATCAATAACAGGCTTCCCAATTGCTTTTTCATATTCACTTACAGCTACCAAATAATCATACACAGCCGAGAGGTAATTCAAACGGCTTTGATCCAGAAGTGATGAAGCTTGTCTTTCCTGAAGAGCATTTCCGGCACCTTCATTTAACCGTGTTCTGGCAAATTCATAGTTAAGCTCTGCCTGCTCTATATTTCTTTCCTGGCTTTGAATACGCTTTAGTGCAGTTTCAACATTTTGAACAGCTTGCTCGATTTCCAGATAGATTGCATTTTTTTGAAACTCGATGTTATTTTCAGCTTTTTTGATCTCAATCTGACTTTGCTGAACCCTCATCTTTGTTTGAAATCCATTAAATATTGACCAGTTTAGGCGTAGTCCAACTGCAACAGCAGGGTTCCAGTAGGCATTATCAAAGAAACCTCTCTCAGTGGATGTAAATGTGAAATCCTGACCTTCAACTGCTGAAATTGAGACTCTGTTTGATGGCACCTGACCAATATAGGCTGCGTTTGCAAATGCACTGATTGTAGGTAAGTAGGCAGACTTAGCTATATCACGTTCAACATTCAGTAGCCCAATAAGGCTTTCTGTTTGACTTAAGTCAGGCCTTTGTTGTAGAGCTAAACTGTATGCAGTATCGATGTCATAAAGCTCTACAAATTCGTCTCTGTTATATTCTAATGCTCCACGAATTATTACTTTTCGACTGGTCGGAATTCCTAGTTGAAGCGACAGATTTTTCAAAGCAAGGTTAGATTGATTTTCTACCTCGATTAAACTTGTTTCTAAATTCACCAATTCAACTTCTGCACTAATTCTGTCATATCTCGATAACATACCTGCTTCAACTGATCGACGAGTATCCTCAACTGTATCACGCAGTCGCTCAACACTTGACCTTAGAACATCAACCTGCTCTTTTACAAGCAGTGCAGTATAAAATGATTGTTTTACCTGCTGAACTACTGATTGCCGTTCCAGATCAACCTGATCTTCGCTTACTTTTCGAAGTTGGCGAGCTCCTTTGATAGCTGCAAATGCCGCCCCATTATAAATAGCCTGACTTACCGAGATTCCTAAATCTGCCTGGTTTTCAACTGCAAAAGGATTGCTGCCATCAAGACCGGGAGGAGTTATTCCCGCGTCTCTGTATCCTTGTGAAAGCCTGTCTAAATATTCGTCAAATGTGATTGGTGATGTATTTGGGTCTCCATCAGTTCGAGCTTGCTCGTTGAAGGCAAGCCAATCGATGGCCCCAAAGCTTTCAAAAAGATTACCGGCATCAGACCCAGCGAATGGATTAGGAGTTTGAAGATTCCGCGTGTAGTTAGCTGATGCATTTACCTGAGGATAGACTGTTCCCCAAGCCTGCCTGATTTGTGAGTTAGCGATCTCCAAATCAAGCAGACCATTTCTGATCATGTAATTATTGATCAGTGCTATTTGAACTGCCTCTTCAATTGTGAGTGTTATCTCAGTTGAGATATCATCATTGGATTGCTGAGCTTGGGCATAAATTATGGGAGATAAAAACACACACCCTAAAAAGAACAGTAACGTAAATTTAAGTAATACTTCTTTCGAGTAGATCATAAATATAAATTGACCCTTCATTCTGTTTAAAACATTTTCAAGCGGCAACAATACGTGAAATTGTTACCATTGTTACATTTATCATGACTGATAGTCACAGTTTTTTCATTCCTGTGCCAATTAATTGAATAAATCCCTTAACAAGTGATTCAAAACTAAATTCAACCTCATCTAAAACACGCATATGATTTTTCTTCTCCTTTAGAAATGCGATATGCATTACTCCTTTAGAGGCCCCCCAAATAATCAAACCAAGTTCTTTTGGATCAAAAATATCTTTGATGGAATTATCTTGCATGCCTATCTGAATCGCTCTGACAATAATTGTCATTGCTTGCTGTGCATTTTCTTCACACTGTAGTGCTTCATCACTCTCTGCATATACATCTTCATCTATAATACTTTCATAATAGTTGAAAGCAACAAAATATATTGGATTTAGCTGAATAAATTCCAGATAAGACTGCCCTATCTCCTCAACCATTTTAAGTCCATTAATATCTTTCGTGAGGACTTTTGACATTGATTGATTAAGCAATTTTGACCCCCTTTCGCAAATAGCCAGATATATCGACACTTTACTCTTGAAATGAAGATAAAGTGTTCCTTTACCCAGCTCAGCCTCTTCAGCTATCTCATCCATCGTCGCAGCCTCAAACCCACGCTTTTCTATAACATGCATTGTAGCATCTATTATCGCCTCTCTGCGTGCCAGTTTTTCCTTTTCTTTGCGTGAAATCTTTTTCATTATGACTGATGGTCAAATTTTGAACGATGGTCAGAAAACTACGTGATTTTTAAATTCGTTCCTACAATTATTCAAAAAATATTCTGCACTAACGAAACAATACGCCAAAACTTTGATGTTCATTCTCTATCTTCTGACCTCACAATTTGTTAAATGACAGAAGACAATAAGAATCTACTTACCGATCTATCCCTAATTTTTATTGCTTTAGTGTGGGCTTTAAACTTTACAGTAGTAAAGGCCAGTTTATCCGAGATAGACCCATATACATTCAATGCCCTTCGATTCATCCTGGCTTCAGTTTTTTTAT
>SKGY01000121.1 GCA_007117235.1 Balneolaceae bacterium | reverse complement strand
GTTGAAATAACTTTTGAAATTGCGAAGGAGTCGATTCAAAGAAGAAGCGTGCGATATGATCGCACAGGAGATGAGCACTATCACTATGTTTCAGCTTTTATTAAATCAATGAGGGGGTCCGATCCTGACGCTGCCCTATACTGGATGAGTGCAATGTTGGAAGGAGGTGAAGACCCAAATTTCATATTTCGGCGATTGCTGCGTTTTGCTTTTGAAGATGTTGGTATGGCTGACCCTTACGCACTTACCGTTGTACATTCAGCCCATGAATCATTTCAAAAATCGGGAATGCCTGAAGGGTTTTACTTTCTGTCACATGCTGTCATTTTTCTATCAATGTCTCAAAAAAGTAACAGTACGAAAGCCATCTTTGATGTACAGGCTGAAATATCTGAAAAAGGCATCAGAGATGTGCCGTCTCATCTAAAAGATAAGACAGCTAACAAATTAGCGTCGCGGTATATGGATGTGAAAAATGCTTCTGAAGAGTATAAATATCCGCATGAATTTCCCGGTAACTGGGTTGCTCAGCAATATCTGCCTGACGGACTGACCGATACTAAATGGTATAGACCCGGAAATCAGGGCAGAGAACCTTCTTTGTGGCAGCGGCTTGAAGAGGTTAAAAAGAAGAATCAGTAATAGGAGTATTTGCATGGCTCTTTAAAAAAGACTTGCCCGGAATTGTCCATTCCGGGCAAGATAAGTATTGGAGCTATTGCTCGATGTCTACCATAACATGAGCTCTTTGATTTTTCAATCAAAAATCTTCCAAATGATAGGGTCAAATTAATACTTATTCAAATTAAATTAAGCTTTTTGATCATACTACATATCATAGTTAAGTATATGTTTTAAAAAAGCGCTTTTTTTAAGTAAAAAACTTTCTGGTGATAACATCACGAAATTAATTTAATCTTGAATGGTATCAGAAATGATGTTGTTTAGATAGTAAAACAAGAAACAAAATCTGACTTAAGTAAATGCCTAAAATTCACGTACTATCATCAACAGACCGGCAAGGCTCTAATGCCTGGAAGGTTACCAATTACATTGATCCCATACTTTCACAAAATGCAGAAACAAAACTCTTCACATTGAGAGACTACCCTCTAAAAGATCTGCATGGTGGTAAATATGGAGATACTCCAGATACAGTTAAATTATTTAACGATGAGTTTTTGGATGCAGACGGTTACATGTTCGTAATTCCCGAATACAATGGAGGGTTCCCGGGAATCCTAAAAGTCTTTTTTGACTATTTACCATTTCCCGAAGCGATGGAAAAAAGGCCCGTTAGCCTGATTGGTGAAGCTGCAGGTGCATTTGGGGCTTTAAGACCGGTTGAACAGTTTGAACAACTTTTAAAATATAGAAAAGCTTATATCTATCCGGAGAGAATGTTTATACAACGGGTAAATTCAACCTTTGACCCTGAAAAAGGTTTAAGTAATGAAACTTTGCAGGGACTTCTGGAGAGTCAATTAGAAGGATTTCCTGCATTTGTTGATCAGGTAATGCAGCTGCAGAATTAGTCCATTTTCAGCATATAACCAACACCGTGAAGTGTGACTAAATACCTTGGTTCATCAGGGTGAACCTCAATTTTTGCCCGAAGTTTTGAAATATGAACGTCAACAGTACGGGTGTTGGTGCTAAATTCATATCGCCAAACATTCTCCAGCAGATCATCTCTCGAAATTGGCTGACCTGATTTAGAAACTAAGTATTGAATCAGTTCCACCTCACGGGTTGATAGTTCATGAACGACACCATCGGGCTTATGAACTTCTGATTCTCTAAGGTCTATTTTTACCTGACCAAGTTTCAACATCTCAACAGGTCCGCTTTTTGAATATGCGTTGGCGCGTCTTAATCTTGCTTTGATGCGAGCGAGTAACTCTTTTACACCAAATGGTTTTGTGATATAGTCATCTGCACCAATGTTTAACCCGGCTACTTTATCAATTTCCTGATCGCGTGCGGTAAGCATAATAATCGGAAATGTGTATTTAGACTCCCTAACCTCTTTGCAAATATCATATCCACTTTTGCCCGGAAGCATAAGATCAAGAATCATTAGATCAGGATCTTCTTTATGTACACTTTCCACAGCACTGGTGCCATCTGTAACAACAACAACTTCATACCCTTCTGCTTCGAGAGTACCCTGAAGTGTAAATACTAAACTTGGCTCATCTTCTACTACGATTATTTTTTTTGCCTTATCAGACATATTCCTCACTTGTTTTAGGTTCTGTTACTGTCTGTTGTTGATCAGTTTCAAATAATGGTTTGTCAACTAATACAGGTATAGACACGATGAATGTTGCGCCACCACCCTGTTCGCTTTCTACTTCTATTGAGCCGCCATTTAGCTCAACCAGATTTTTTACGATCGATAAGCCTAAGCCATGGCCTTTGGTCTTAGCTGTAAGAGTGTTTTCGGCTCTGTAAAACTTTTCGAAGATCAATTTATGCAATTTTTTGGGAATACCATCCCCTTTATCACTTACCGTAAATTGAACAACTCCACCGGATGACGTAACACCTAATCGAATATATTTCTCATCATGGCTGTATTTGACTGCATTTTCGATAAGATTGTTTAAAATAGTCTCTAAATGGTTTGGATCCGCCATTATCATGGGTAGGTTGTTCTGAGCACTCATCTCATAGTCAAACCCTTTCTGTTGAATATAACCTTTGGTTGATTCGTAAAGCTGCCGCAAAACATCCTCAGGTTGTAACGGTGCCTGCTCTACCACATTAAGCCCGGCGTCTACCTTAGCCACATCAAGGAGCTTCTCTATCATTTTCCGAAGACGCACAGACTCGTTATAAATATGATCGCCGTAACTCTTCAAACGTTTGCCATCAGTAACTCTTCCATCAGCAATATTTTCACCGGCAGCCTGCATCACAGCAAGTGGAGTCTTGAGCTCGTGAGTAATATTTGCCAGAAACCCGGCCTGTCTTTGCGCGAGTTCTCTCTCCCTTTGTGCGTTTATGAACATAAATACCAATGCGCCAAAAAGTGCGATTACTGCGAATCCCAGAACGATAAGATTACGTCTAAGTGATGCATTTGAGGCAGCAAGAGTTGGCGACTCTATGAATGAAGCACGTAACTGCCAATTGTCAAGCATATTTGGAAATCGCTGGCGAATATCTATATCGTATTGATCTCTGTCGTAGCTAAAGCTTTCATCACTAACGGCTAATACTTCATCTTGCATCCAATCTCTAAGCCACACAACCATTCCTGTTTTGTCTGCCGGACCAAATTGTTTATTTAATTCGTTTTTGAAGTAACCGTTTACTAGATAGTCCTGATCTACCACCAAATTAATATGCCCGATTACTGATCGATCTTTTGTGTTTATAAATGTAAGTGTGAGACTTCTATGGGCATCAAAAGTAACACGGTTACTAAATCGGTACTCATTGAGGGCTACTTGTGTACGGCTAACAGCAATGCTAAACCCGTCGCACGTTATTTGTGGGGTGTCATCAGAGACGGTAAACGTTTTTGACTCCGGATTGTACTTATATACTGTTTGGCTGCTTTCACCGCAAACATCATGATTTTCCGGTATAAAATATATGTCTGTGTAGAGTGAATCCTGAAGGGCGTCAGTAAGCACAGCACTATACCTTTCGGGAAAACTGCCACTTAATTCCCATGCTTGCTGAAGCTGTTCAGTGTCTAGTCTGACCAACTTGTAAAACTGGCTTAAAAATCTTGATCGGGTCTGTTCCGCAAATTCGTCAACCTGATTTTTTTTGTTATCTGTGGATGCCTCAATTGTTGATTCTCTAAGGGCATACAAAGAGTAGATGTTAAGTGTGGTTAATGCCAACACAGCGGCAATTCCAATTCCAAGGAAAAACCATCTCAATGTGTTCTGTTTTCGTAATTTTTTAATCATAGTCATAACTTTACCGTATAACGTAATCTATAATTATCGATAAATATTCAATAAACTAAAAAGGGTTCTATGCAATGTAATAGCTTTTTACAATTTTGGAACACTTCACAACTTTAGTGGGCAGATTACCAAGTTAAATCACTCTGCAGGGCAGATGCACACTGTTCAATAACACCAAAGTTCTAAACGAATTAAAAAGCTCGTTAATATTACCTTTCCCAACTATTATTTTGTCTGTTAATGTCAGGGAAATTATTTGATGGGTCTATTTCTACGCTAACCACTCCTGAATTTGTGGGGACTCTTAATTCTTTAATCCTGTTCCCGGCAAGCCAAAAATTTACATCAACTGTATCTTCAACAGTTCGTTCATCTTCATACGTGATTTTTAAGTGAACGGGCATAGGTATATTTCCTAAATCTTCAATTATAATAACCGTGTCATCTCCATCTTCATATACATCTGAAATGGATTGATCGAGTGTCCATGTTTCATAATACCATGAGCGCCAGAACCACGACAAATCCATACCTGCAACATCTTCAATTGTATTGAAAATATCCCATGGGTAAGGGTGCTTGTAAGCCCATCTTTCGATGAGTTCAAGATGAGCTTTCATAAATAACTCGTCACCCAGTACGCCTCTTAATGCAATAAGAACTGAGCCGGGTTTAGGATAAGAAGCTACACCATATGCCGGGCCTGGGTAGTGAAAGTCAGACCATCGCATCATTTCGCCTTCAAAGTCTGTACCTGCAATTCGTAAATATCCTGAAAAAACATCATCGTGGCTAAACCGATCGCCATAAAAATCCATGTTTGCTTCATTAGTGTGAAAGGTGGTGTAACCTTCATCGATCCAGGTATATCGTCTTTCATTGGTGCTCAAAATCATTGGAAACCACATGTGAGCGAGCTCATGAGCGGTAACGCCATATAGCCTTACAGCTCCAGCATTGTTGTAATCGCCAATGATGGTCATCATGGGAAACTCCATTCCTCCGCCAATAATATCAGCGCCCTCAACTGATGTCATATGAGGCCATGGGTATGACAAAGAGGTGTAGTCCGAAAAAAAAGAAATAGAATGCTGAGCGTATGCGGTTTGCTCTTCCCATAGTGGTGCAGATTCTCTGAAAAAAGTATTAATTCTGGAATAGTCTGTTTCGCCATTTCCAGTCAGGTCTCCAATGGGTGTGCGAGCTCCATCCCAGCGGCTTTGCCGTGTAGCACTGAAGGCAACATCACGAACCTTATCAGAGTAAAATTTCCAAGTAATATTTTCGTCAGGGTTTAAAGTTGCTGACTCAACCTGGTCAAAATCAACAATGGTAATGGGTTTGTCGCTATTACCGGCTTCACGATATTTATCAAATGTTGAGGCACTCAAAGTCGCTTCGGGATTCAGAAATTCTCCCGTACCCATTACAAGCCAATCGCCGGGCATGGTAACGGTTAAGTCGTAATCGGCAAATCCATGATAAAACTCTGCATTTCCTAAAAATGGGTCTGACATCCATCCGTACACATCATCAAAAACAGCGAGGTGTGGATACCAATACCCTATGTAATAGAGATTATCTCTGCTGCGCCCCATACGCCCCGATGCACCTTGTTGAGGGACTTCAAATGACCATTCAAACTCGAAATCCATTGTGCTGCCTGACTCTAAAATTTCTTCAGGAAAAATAAACAGACTTGTCCCTTCAACAACGTAACCTGCTGTATTTTGAGTTTGCCACTGAGCAAATGTGATGGGTTCCAGCTCAACACCGTCAGCTTTGACAAGATGAAGCTGTTTTCCACCGGTGATCTCAGTGATCTCTTTCTTGGGAGTACCTTCTTTATGCAGATTTTGAGCAAGTTCAAACAGAACGACCGGAAGATGATTCGGGGAGTTATTTTCAAAGCTAACAGTTCCGCTTCCGTAAAGCGTGTGTGTATTTGGATCAATTTCGGCATTTAAAATGTATGAAGAAGAGTTTTGCCAGTAATTGGGTCCGGGTTTTCCATCAGCAGTTCGGGTGCCATTTAAAATTGCTTGTTGAAACGTACCAGGCACATCTAGTGGGTATGGAATGGGTCTGTCTATGCTCGAAATTACAAGCTCAGAATCACCCTTATCAGGTTGAATGGAGTCTGTAGTAGCACAAGAAAAAATTACAGAGAGAAAAAAAAGAAAATAGATAAGCGTTGAAAAAGAGCGCGACATAAAGTAATAGATATAATTAATCTGGCAGAGCTATTAAAAGAGACGCTAATGAAAAGTGGATAAGATCTAATTACTTAAATGATCTTCGCCTTCTCCAAAGACTCTTTTAATTCACTAAACTCAATAGGCTTGATTAAATAGTCTGTGTAACCTGTCTCCTTAGCTCGGATTTGGTGAGCCTTATCTGAATTCCCGGTGATATAAATAACCGGAACTTTGGAGAATTTACGTATTTCCATCATAGCTTCAATTCCATCCATATCACCTTCAAGTGAAATATCCATTAAGATAAGATCGGGGCTGATGGATTTTGCAGTTTCAATAGCTGTTTTGCCGTAAACGAGTTCACCTTTTGTTTCGAATCCCAGTTTCTCCATGTAGCTTTCGTACAACAGATTAAGGATCAAGTCATCTTCTACGATGAGCACTTTTTTTGTGTCTGACATAAATGAACTATTCATTTTTTAATTTGAATCGATAAGCTAACATAAAATAGTGAAATCCCTAAAATGAGCGTGTAATTTTTTTAAGATTTTTACGGGTAATATTAGAGTCTAGTGGTAAGTATTCCGCCGCTCAGCCAAAGTTGTATTTGTCGGTACTGAATATTGAAGTATCCCTGATTTCTTCGCAGCAGATAATTGTCGAAAGGAAAAAACTCGCTTCTGATGTTTGGTTTCTCAAATGTGTAGTTATATCTGGGATCAGTTCTGTCATAAGAGTAAGACCATTGCATGGTATTTAAATACCGATCAACATACCATGGCGGACCAAAAAGTATGTAGACCATTCCAAGATCTGTCTTCCAACCCTCTTTGAAGTTCGTAAATTGTTTGTTGGCTTGTTGAACTCTATCATAATAGAGATTAATAACCGAGCGGGCCTGATTCATATTAGAAATGTTAGACAGCCAAAATCGATCAATAGCTTCTTTAAGGGAGTCAGGATCCTGAATCTGCATCATTCGCTCGTGATCCCTTCTGTCCATTAGATAAATAAGTGGTTCTGCCAATTCACGAGCGGTCTGAAGATTAGGATAGTTTTCACTCATTATAGAAAAATCCCTCGCCCTATAGATAGTTTCACCGGACTCATCTGATGTTTCAACTTCAAACCTGTATGTGCCTTTTTCAAGGAGAGCATATTTGAACTCAATAAGAACACTTCCGGGGTCGTCAAGCCTTCTGGTTGTTGACATAATCTCTTCGGGTCTTCGCATATCAACACCTATGTATGGGAGTGAAGACGGACTGTACGTACTCAAGTTCATAGGTCTTGCCGGCAGAGAATCTGCATTGTACTTCAGTAGTCGCGCCTCTACAGTAAGTGGATCATCAACATCATTGTTGGTAACCTGAAATTCAAATTTCAGACTGTCGAGCCGTGAAGGGACGGTATAAGTTGTAATTGGGAAAAATGGATCTTCGGGATCGCCAACATTTTTCCCCAGCATCCTGACTGTTGTAATATTGATTTGCGGATTTTGAGGATCCGGGATCGTTGCGGTGGAAGTTCTGCTCGACGCTTTGCCGGATGTTTCATCCAGTACTGTTACTATAACTTCAAACTCGCCGGGCACCACGTTGATAGTTTCTTCATGAGAAAATACTTCTTGACTAATAAATGATCCCTCGAAAACAGATTCGATATCAAAACCTCTTCTCACATTTCTTGTAAAATCTCCATCAACCTCAAGAATTCTTATTTCTAATGATATTCTGGCCAATTGTACATCATCGTCTTCAGCTGAGCTAGAATAAATGAGGCTGCTGAGTACAATATCTGATGTTATATTGATTTGGGCCTCATCATCAGCGCTGAGTAGCCCTATTGATGAGGTTCTAATTTCAGGGTACCCGTCTCTGAATTGAAACAGTGAACCACGTTCAATATCGGGATTTGCTGAGCGAGCACATCCGCTTAGAACCAGGAAAAGTGCCGCTAAAGAAACTAATAGGAAATTTTTTACATCCGCTGTCATAAGCTTATCTTTATTTAAAGAATCAAAATTGATGCAATTTCATTTCTTCGCTTTTAACTTTAATAACATCTTTTGAGGCTTATAATTGTTTACATTCTGATCTTGACTGTAACTATTTAATAAAAAATTTAGACACAACCATAACTTTATGTTGAGCGGCTCTCGCAGAACGAAAATAGTTTGTACCCTTGGTCCAAGCAGTAACACATTTGAAGGAATTGAAAAATTATATCGTGCAGGCATGAATGTTGTACGAATAAACTTTTCGCACGGATCCCATGAAGATCACAAAAAAACAATTGGTTATGTAAGGGAAGTAGCAAAAAAATACCAATACTCCATTCCTGTTTTAATGGATTTACAAGGCCCTAAAATCAGGGTTGGTCAGATGAAAGATGGTGGTCAGATAGTAAAAGAGGGTAGTTTTTTGACAATTACTACAGAGGATGTTGAGGGAACGGCTGAAGTGGTACCTATTGATTATGAATATCTGTCGGAAGATGCGGTTGAAGGAAATCAGATCCTGATCGATGATGGCCTGTTAGAGCTTCGGATTGTTAAAAAAGATGGAAAAAACCTGGTTGCGAAAGTTGTGGTTGGCGGGATGCTTAAATCACGAAAAGGCGTAAATCTACCCGATGTGGATATTTCCATGTCTTCTATCACTGAGAAGGATATTGAGGATTTAGAGTTCGGCCTTAAAGTTGGTGTGGATTTCGTTGCAATGTCATTCGTTAGAAATGCACGTGATGTACAAGAAATAATTTCAAGAATTAGAGCTGCGGGTAGTAATGCAGCTGTTATTGCTAAAATTGAGAAACCTGAGGCTGTTAATGTAATTGATGAAATTATTGAAGAGGCCGATGGAATTATGGTTGCTCGAGGCGACTTGGGTATTGAAATTCCAAGTGAGCAAGTACCGCTTGTTCAGAAAAAGATAATCGAACGATGCAGAATTGCCGGTAAACCTGTGATTACAGCAACCCAGATGCTTGATTCTATGATTATAAATCCAAGGGCAACCCGGGCAGAAAGCTCTGACGTAGCAAATGCCGTCATCGATGGAACCGATGCCGTCATGCTCTCAGGTGAAACCGCAGCCGGTAAGTATCCTGTTGAGGCTGTTCAAACAATGGCAAAGATTGTTAAATCTGTGGAGAATAATGCTCCAAATATCTATTACAGTCTTAAATACAAAAAGCCAGACTGGAAAGAGAAACAAATTATTGAGTCATTAGCATACTCGTGTGTTACAATTGCTGAAAATGTGGAAGCGAAAGCAATTGCAACGATTACACACTCCGGTAACACTGCGAGAAGAATTGCAAAATTCAGACCAGATGTACCCATTGTTGCATTCACTGAAAGCCGAATAGTTCGTCGGCAACTCAATTTAGTTTGGGGTGTAGAATCGGTTCGACTAAAAGAGCTCTTTGATACTGACATCAGTGTAAAACTGATGGAAGATTATTTGCTAGATAATGGACTGGTTAATTATGGTGACAGGGTAATTATTGCAACGGGTATGCCGTTAGCTAAGAGAGGCAGAACTAATATGGTAAAAGTAAGTACCATTGAAAAAGCTGAGCCTGAAAGCTAAGATTCAACTCTTTAACGTGTATTGTGTATAGATCGATAGTATTGATATTGGCTTGTATGCTGCTGGCAGGTTGTGCAGCTCCAATCAAACAGGGCTGGTATAATTTTACTGCCTATTACAATACATTCTATAACGCCAATCATTTCTATAGTGATGGCCTTCAATTAAATGAGCGACAGGTTTCTTCGATAAATCCATCTACACCAATTCGTGTGCATTACGAGCCTACAAGGGCTGGCCAAAACGAATTTCAGGAGGCCATAGATCGTGGTGCTTCAATTCTCAGGAATCACGAAAATTCGAAGTATGTTGCTCCCGCAATTTTACTGATTGGAAAGTCTTACTACTACAGGTCCGAATTCTTTTCGGCCCTTGAAAAATTTCAGGAGTTGGAAAGACTTACATCGGGATTCGAACGCCGGGAAGCGATACTCTGGCAAGGGAGAACACTTCTTGAACTCAGAAATAGCAGTGAGGGAATCAGGATTTTAGAGTCTGAACTAGGTTCACCGGGAGATTGGAATTCTGATATGCTGGCACAGATGCGAGTAATGCTTGCACAATTGTATGTGCAGGAACAAAATTGGAACAGGGCCTCAGAAAATTTATTACTGAGTGCTGAAGACCTTGAAAGTAGAAGGCTGCGTTCACGAGCATTTTTTCTGCATGGTCAGGTACTTGAGAGACTCGGGCTTGATAATCAGGCTTTGGCCGCATATAGATTTTCTTCTGAAATAAGAGCTGAATACGACATTGAATTTAATTCCAAGCGGAAGGTAGCAACTTTAAACAGGACACTCGGCAATTTTGATACCGCAATATCTAAGTTCAGAAGCTTAGAGAGAGATGATAAATTCCTGGATTATCACGTTGAGATGAGATATGAAATTGCTAAAACATACCAGCGAAAAGGAGATAGTGAACAGGCAATACTTGCATACCGATCAATTCTTGGCAATCAGTTTGAAACCGCTGACAACACCACAAGAGCACTTGTCTATTTCGGTTTAGGTGAGATTTATCGAGACGATATCATCGACTTTAACCTTGCTGCGGCATATTTTGATTCAGCGACCACGGTGCGTGTCGACAATAACCGTGTAACTGAAAGTTTTAATGCTGAGGAGCTGGCAAGATCTTTTGGTGAATATGCATCACTAAAAAGAGAGATAAATCGGACAGATAGCCTGCTCTATCTGGCATCTCTTGAATCTCAGGAGCTGGATTCCGTTCTCATTATAATTCAACAACAAATAAGTGATGAGGCTGCCAGAGCTGCACAGGAATCTCAGCGAACTACCACCACAACTGTTGTTCTCGATGCAGATCCCGAAAGTACTGTGAGTACAACAGAGATGCTCGAGTTTGGGTTTTTGAACATCAATAATCAGACTATGCTGGCTGATGCAAGCCGTCAATTTCAAGCTGTTTGGGGTGATCGTCCACTTGGCGATAACTGGAGGCGCAGAGCAGCTATTAGCGGAAGCAGATTTGATCAGGTAAATGTGGACGCAGTTGATGGAGCCGGAGTTCAGGCTCCAATGACTGAAAACGGTCAGGTAATTGAAGGGTTGGACCTATCCGAGATACCTTTTGCCGATGAAGAACGATTAACGATGAGAAAAGAACGTGAACATTTGCAGTACAGACTTGCAGACCTGTTTATGATCTCACTTGATATGCCGGACAGCGCAAAAGTGTACTATAAAAAAGTGTTGGACAGCGGTCTTAACTCTGAATTTATACCACAGGCACTTTACAGCTTAATCGATTTAGAGGCGCAATCAGCTGAATCAGACAGGGTTGATCAGTTTATCAATAGGTTGCTTGAAAATTATCCTGAGTCGATTTATGCTGAACTTGTGTCAAGTCGGTTTGATGTGCCTTTTGAAAGGCCTCACCGTGACACGGTGTTAACTGTTCAGCAGCGATATGAGATTATTTACCAGACCACAGGCAATTCCGCAGAAAGGGCTAAATATCTGCAGGAGTTAGCAATGAACGTGACTGATGAAAGACAAAAACCTTTGATACTATTTGAAGCTGCCCGAGAATATATGTCGGCAGCCATACATCGGGATGAGGATCGCGAGCTTGTGACAGGTTGGCTTTCTGGATATGAAGAGTATTTGAAAGCATCACGGGAGCTTGCAGCACTACAGGATTCAGCTGCCACAGTTCTGGAAAATCCGGAAGGTTTCTCTGACGAAAAAATTGTTTACTGGCAATCAATCTCTGATTCAACAATCACAGAATTTTCAAAACAGTCTGACTCTCCGTTTGAAGGTGTTTATTGGGATAGTGCCCGATCAGTTTTAAATGAAATTTTAGAAAATTACGAAGGCAGCAGTGTGTATGCTAAGGCTAATCAATTAAACCGATTGATTGAAAAAAGTGATGTCCCAGATCAAGACACGACCGGAGTTTCTGAACGTTTTCCCGATAGATTGATGCCATCCGACCCGGCGCCAACTTCAAAAGAGTGCCTTGATATGGGTTTGAAATTTAGCTTCGAAGGTGGAATTGACTCATTCATGAATAATGTGATCTATCCTGACTGGACCAGAGACACAAATTTGAGAGGTGATTTAACTTACAGGCTGGTTGTAGATCAGTCCGGGCAAGTTGAAAGCTTTGAACAGATAAGCAGAATGGATCGGTCAGGAATTCCACAGGCAATTGAATCAGCAATTGAAGAACATTTACTATTTGAGCCCCATAATGCAGAGCGGCCAATAACCTGCGAACTAACCTTTCCTATTCAGATTTAGGTCTTTGGATCTCGTAAATATGATCCATGCCTTTTCGCTCAAGATATTTAACAATTTCTTTATTGATTTTTTTCACTAGCGAAGGCCCCTCATATACAAGCCCCGTATAAATCTGAAGCAGATCGGCGCCCACCTTTATTTTATCGATTGCCTGTTGCCCTGAACTTATTCCTCCCACGCCAATAATGGTTTTATCGTGATGAGTTAGATTCGAAATTTGTTCAATTACTTCAGTGCTTCTGTTTGAAATTGCCTGCCCGCTTAATCCACCCGAACCTATATTGTTAATCTTAGTGACTGGGGATTTCAGATTTAGTCTCTTTGATGATGTGTTCGTAGCTACATATCCGCTAACTGCATGATTTTCGCAGACACCTATCAGCTCTTTAAGCTGACTTGATTCAAGGTCAACGGAAAACTTGATAAGTACCGGTGGCAGTGCTGAATCTCCGGAAATATTGAGTGTCTGAAGAAGTTCATCCAGCGTATCAGGTTCCTCAAATGTTTTTCCCTCTTTCGTATTTGGGCACGAAATATTGATTGTGAGGTAATCAGCAAGATCTTTGACCAGGTCAAAACTTGTTTTGTAATCCAATAAAGCTTTCTCACCGAAAATGGATGGATTGTGAGTTTTTGCAATATTTATTCCGAGAGGAATATCTAATTGAAGTTTTTTTATGCGCCTTGCAATTGTACTAGCGCCATCATTATTGAGTCCCATTCTGTTGATTAGGGACTGATCTTCAGGAAGGCGAAAACTTCTTGGCTTTGGATTACCTGTTGATGGTTCAGCAGTTATACTCCCTATCTCAATGAAGCCAAATCCTATTGACTCCATAGTTGTTGCCAGCGTACCATTTTTATCGAAACCGGCGGCTAAACCAACAGGATTTTTGAACTGAAGCCCCCAAATGTTTTGCGACAAAGCAGGGTTTTCATATTTGTATGCAGTGCGTAGTGCTTGAAGTAACGCTTTGTTTTTACCCGCTGCTTTTGCAGTATTAACTGTTAAATCGTGGGCATAGTCGGACGTAAATCTAAAAAGTAATGGGCGAGCTAAAAATTTGTACATGCTTTATCAGTCAATTTGATTGTACTAAGGTAAAGAGCTAAGTGATAAGATTGAAACTTGTTATCAATCAGAGTTCGCTAATTAATAAGTGCATAAATAACTCCCCTACTGTGTAACCTATGTCCCAAAACAAAAGATGTAAGGATGGTCTGGGGGTGGTAGCATTGAGGCCACTAATCCTCAATACAGGCTTAAATTAAATTTATTTCAATACTCTCAAATCCACATATGATTTCAAATTAAAAACCCTTCTTGTGAATGTGGTGATTACTCAACGATAAAATAGGGCATTATTAACATAACTCGAGTAACAAAGATGCTTAAAAGTTCTATTTTTGAGTCATGATAAATAAGAAAGCTTCTGAGATAATTGACAGAATAGTTGCCCGGATCGGTAGCGCTGAGATTGTGTTACTTGAATCTCAGCACAAATCACACCCATCATCACAAAAAAGTTTTATTGCTACAAAGCCAAAGCGCATTATTGAGGGAATTGGTTCACAAATTACGATAACTGAAAAGGGAGAGAGCAGACAATTTGATGCAGATCCATGGAAGGCAATCAGTGAATTTCAGCAATCCGGAAAAAACTGGATGTTTGGATATTTTGGGTACGACTTAAAGAACAGCACTGAAAACCTCCAATCAAAAAATGAACAGCTGATTGAGGTTCCCGATTTCTATTTCATGGAGCCGGAAATTTTGTATTCGGTTGAAGGCAGTGAGGTTACTTCAATGTTAGGTGCAGATGATCGAAAGAAGTCTTTTAATTCCATCACTCCGGGAAGGCTGAAAAATCTGACGCCGCTCATACATAAAAGCGAGTATCTTCAAAATGTTGATATCATAAAGCAGCAGATAAAAGAGGGGGATTATTACGAGCTAAATTACTCTTATCCATTTATGGCTGACTATGAGGGTGATTCGTACTGGCTCTATCAGAGAATGCGGGAGATTAACCCGGTGCCGTTTGGAGGTTTTATTCAGAGGGGTGATCTGTCAGTAAGTTGTACGTCACCGGAACGATTTCTGAAACGAATCGGGAATAGAATATTTTCTGAGCCGATAAAAGGCACTGCTGCAAGATCTTCAAATAATGATGAGGACGATTATCAAAAAAGCCTGTTGCTAAATGAAAAGAACAGAGCTGAAAATTTGATGATTGTAGATTTAGTAAGGCATGACCTCTCGAAAATTGCAAAAAAAGGAAGTGTAAATGTGCCAAAGCTTTTCGATGTGCAGAGTTTTGGAACCGTACATCAGCTTATATCAACAGTAGAAGCTGAGGTGAGTGAAGATGTGTTGCCGATCGATATCATTAAGGCATGTTTCCCGATGGGATCGATGACCGGGGCACCAAAAATTGAGGTCATGAAAGCAATTGATTCTCTCGAAATATACCGCAGAAATATCTACTCAGGTGCGATTGGGTACATTGATCCCGATGGAAATTTTGACTTTAATGTGGTGATACGTTCAGCAATAATCAAAAATGGTAAACTGGTTTATCCGGTTGGTGGAGCAATTACCAGCGATTCAGATCCGGAAGATGAGTGGAGTGAAACACACCTGAAAGCAAAAGTGCTTACCAAAATATTTGACGAATATAATTCAGAAGCGAAATGAAGTTGTCATAATTGCAGTTCTATGAGCAGAGATAAAGAATTCATCATAACATAGTGCACAGACAGAATGAGTAACTCAATAAAAACACTCGGCAAACTGAAAAAAAGTGGTTGGACTTCCACTTCAGTAAAAGAAGAGATGAGAAGAAATCTCATCAAAAAAATGAAGAGTGGGGAGAAAATTTTTCCCGGAATACTGGGGTACGACAAAACTGTGATACCTCAAATTCAGAACTCAATTCTATCAAAACATGATTTGATTCTTCTGGGATTGAGGGGACAGGGGAAAACAAGAATTTTAAGAATGCTAACTCATCTACTTGATGAGGAGATTCCCATTGTTGAAGGATCGGAAGTTAATGATGACCCTTTAAATCCTATTTCAAAATTTGCCAAACAAAAAATTGCAGAATTAGGTGACGAAACACCAATTGCGTGGCTGGCACGTGAGCATCGGTATGGTGAAAAACTAGCAACACCTGATACAACAGTGTCTGATTTAATCGGCGATATTGATCCGATTAAAGCCGCATCAAAACGTCTCACATTAGCCGATGAGGATGTAATCAATTACGGATTAATACCTCGTACCAATCGCGGAATTTTTGTAATCAATGAGCTACCTGACCTTCAACCAAGAATTCAGGTATCACTTCTCAATATTATGCAGGAGCGTGATATTCAGATTCGAGGGTTTAACATCAGGATTCCACTGGATGTCTCGATGGCATTTTCGGCCAACCCCGAAGATTATACAAATCGGGGAAATATCATTACGCCATTGAAAGATCGAATTGATTCGCAGATTATTACTCACTATCCGCGAGATCTGTCGGTGGCCAAAGAGATTACAAAACAGGAGGCGTGGGGTGAGCGTGATGATGAGGTGAAGGTTTATGTACCGGACAGTTATCGTTCAATTATTGAAAATATCGCATTTGAAGCGAGAAGCAGCGAGTATATCGATCAGAAGAGTGGTGTTTCAACACGTATGACAATTACCGCCATGGAGCAGATTGTCTCTGCAGCTGAACGCAGGGCCGTTCATAATAACGAAAGCGAAACTTCGATTCGAATTACAGATCTTTTTCATGCAATACCTGCAGTTACCGGAAAACTGGAGCTTGTCTATGAAGGTGAGCAGGAAGGTGCTGCAAATGTAGCAAAGCATATTATCGGAAAGGCAATCAACATGACTTTTAAGTCAATTTTTCCTGATCCTAGCAAACGAACGTCTGAAGATGACGATGGAGAATATGTTGACATCATGAGATGGTTTGAGTCAGGTAATTCGCTTGAAATCCCGGATCTCGAAAGTGATAAATCATACAAGAAAAGTTTAGACTCAGTAGACGGGCTTAAAAAGTTTGTATTGAAACTTAAAGATAAAAAAGACCCCGACTTATACCCGCTTATGGATCTTGTGATTGAAGCGCTTCACCAAAACTCTAAGCTTGGAAAAGATGATCTTGATGATACCCGCTCCTATTCAGATATGCTTGGAAGTATGCTCGGAGGAATGGGTGAGTTTGAAGATGATGAATTCGATATTTGATTGTAATCATTCTTACATTTATCCGCCTTACTACCAAGACAGAAATCAAATGTGATTTAATCCCTATTCATGAAGCCGGCATTCATCTACTTCGACCTGGACAACACTCTTCTTGACCACACATCGGCTGAATCTGCAGCTCAAAAAAAAACTTACAGTTCATTCCCTGAGCTTCAGGAAGCAACATTTGAAGAGTGGATGAAAACGTATAAATCTGTGAACCACAACTTGTGGTCAAGATATCAGAACGAAGAGATCACTCGATATGAACTGCAGGAGGCAAGGTTTGCAGATTCGATGAAAGAGCTGAATCTGGATGTTTCGAAAAGTGCAGAAATTGGAGAGGCATATATGGAGTTGTACCGAAACTACTGGGAGTGGGTAGAGGGTGCCAAAGATGCATTAACCACAGTTAGCAGTAGTTTCAAGACGGGGATTATCACCAACGGCTTTAAAGAGACTCAAGAGCTTAAAATTGAGAAACTAAATCTGAAAACAATCTGCTCAACCTGCCTGATATCAGAAGATGTTGGAAAAATGAAGCCGCATCCTGTTGTATTTGACAGAGCAACGGAACTTGCCGGCGTTGAGAGATCAGATATTCTATATGTAGGTGATTCCTACTCATCAGATATTGTTGGCGGAAAAAATGCAGGTTGGAAAACGGCGTGGTTTACAGCACTGATTGATCGCGATTTATACGATGACAGTGATGTTTCTGCAGATTTTGAATTTCAGAAGTTCGATCAACTGCTCGACTTTTTGAAGATGTAATTCATTTAATAGCTGTATCTTAGGTCTTTATCAATTGTGTTTAATTTTAGATGTTAAGCGAGAGAATCATTGATGGACCCCAATCTGATTATGTTTCGAATAAACAGGGATTAGCTTATTTTAGGCTGGCATAAAATTTTAAAAAAAAGAAAATCGATGGCTAAACTGACTTTAAAAGATGTAGACCTGAAGGGCAAAACGGTATTAATGAGAGTGGACTTCAATGTGCCAATCAGAAGTGGAAAGATCACGGACGACAATAGAATTGTACAGGCACTGGACTCAATCAATTATATAACTGATGCAGGATGCAAATTGATTCTGACAAGCCATCTGGGAAGACCGGAAGATGCACCTGATCCGAAATATAGTCTCAAACCGGTTGCTGAACATTTGAAAACACTGGTTGATGTACCTGTTCATTTTGCAAAAGACTGCATAGGTAAAGAGGCAGATGACGTGATTGAAAGTGCAAAAGATGGCGAAATCGTTCTGTTGGAAAATGTTCGCTTTCATCCCGAAGAGAAGAAAAATGACCCTGAATTTGCCAAGAAACTGGCAGCTCATGCTGATATTTTTGTAAACGATGCATTTGGGAGCAGTCACAGAGCCCATGCGTCCGTTGCGGGAGTTACAGAGTTTCTGCAGCCTGCAGTGACCGGTTTTCTGCTTGAAAAGGAGATCAGATATCTTGAAGAGAGTGTTAATAATCCCAGAAGACCATTTGTCGCAATTTTGGGCGGAGCAAAGGTATCTGATAAGATTGGGGTAATCGAAAATCTGCTGTCAAAAGTTGATACGATTATTATTGGCGGTGGCATGACCTATACGTTTTTCAGAGCGCAAGGCATGGAGATTGGCAACTCATTGGTTGAAGATGATAAAGTAGATCTGGCGAAAGAGTTGATGAAAACGGCTGAGGAGAAAGGCGTAAAATTTATGCTGCCTATTGATTCTGTGATCACCACAGAGTTCAGTAATGACGCCGAGCATAAAGTAGTCGATTCTGACGAAATTGAGCCCGGCTGGATGGCACTCGATATTGGTCCGCAATCAAGTATCGCATTCGGAAATCAAATAAAAGCTGCCGAGACCGTTTTATGGAATGGTCCTATGGGGGTTTTCGAGATGGAGAACTTTGCAGATGGTACATTTTCAGTAGCTGAAGCGCTTGCTGAAGCAACCCGAAAAGGTGCAACCACGATAATTGGCGGTGGTGATTCGGCAGCTGCAATAAAAAAAGCGGGTCTTGAAGATGCCGTTTCGCACGTTTCAACCGGCGGTGGTGCAAGTCTCGAATATCTCGAGGGCAAAGATTTGCCGGGTGTTTCATCTCTTACTGACAAGTAGATTTTTAAAAAGCCCGGCTTATCACCGGGTTATGTTTTACTTGAAAAGCGACTTCAGAAATTTCTGATGCTTCTCCTTATTCTTATGAAGCAGCAGCGGCACACCAAATCTGTAGTATGCTAATTTATCAGTAAAGTCCTCCCTTAATATACTGGTAACAGATTTATCAGCCTTTGATACACCCACAATGAGATCTGATTGATCATGTACTACCTGATCATATATCTGATCCATTTTAGTCCCCTCAACATTTAATGTAAAGGTAAAGTCAACTCTATCCGGGATTTTGTGCTTGTCGATGAACGCATCTCGCTTTTCATTGAGATACTTGTCCATTTTCTCCTCTTCATCTTTTTCAGGTAGATATGGAAAAAAGCGGGAGGGGTAGTTATAGACATGCTGAGCTGTGATTTTGCCGGCTCCTTTCCCTTCAGACATTTGAAGTGCAATCTCAATTGATTTTGCAGATTGTTCAGAAAAATCGACAGGAATGAGGATGTTGTCCAATTGATACCTGCTTGTTTCCGGAACAAAAAGAATTGATGAAGGCACGTACTTCATAATTCTTCGTGGAATGACTCCCTTCCCGGTATACTCCGACTTTTTCCCCATTACCGTGAGATCAGGATTGAGGGATTCCATTGATTTTACGATCTCATCAGTAGGCCTTCCGGTTTTGATGATGAGCTCAATGTTAACCTCAGAATCGTTGAAGTATTTGTTAATATTTTCCTGAAGTTCTTTCCTGATCATAGCCTCAACATCGTCATGAGTATCAAGTTCAGGAAACAGTTCAATCATTTCATCTGCCACGTCTGTTGATTTAATGACGTGCATAAATGAGATTTTTTTGGGCTTAAACTCAGTAGTTAAAAAGTTGGAATACCCAATCAAAACATCATCAATGTTTGTAAGATCCAAACATACCAGCCAGTGTTCATAGCGTTCCATAATAATCTCCGTGTTTATTGGGTTTGTTTTTTGATCGTTTCTTTGACTAGATCTTTGTAAGACTGCCTCTCTTTGTCATTAAGCTTGTTGTGATTTTCCACGTACTCACGGTTTAATCCCTGCTTAAGGCTATAGCACATTATAAGCAGTATGATAACAAAGGGTAGGCCTGTGCTGATAGCGGCCGCCTGAAGTGCACCCAAGCCACCACCTATTAGAAGTACAGCAGCGACTGCACCTTCAGTTGATGCCCAGAATACACGCTGACCCACCGGTGAGTCAAGTTTTCCGCCACTTGTTAATCCATCTATTACCAGTGATCCTGAATCAGATGATGTCACGAAAAAACTCAATACCAGTATCACAGCCAGGAATGAGGTTACCGTTCCAAACGGAAATTCATTCAGTAGAATAAACAAAGAAGTGGTTTGATCGGCTTCTACTGCGGATGCGATTTCAGCTATTCCGCCGGTTTCAAGGAAGAGAGCACTGCCGCCAAATCCGCTCATCCATAAGAATGTTACCATTGTGGGAACAATCAATACACCCAGAACGAACTCCTTAACCGTTCGGCCTTTTGAAATCCTGGCAATAAACATTCCAACGTAGGGCGACCATGAAATCCACCATGCCCAGTAAAATACTGTCCATGTACTCATGAATCCGCCATCTTCAAAGGACTGTGTCCATGTAGCATATTCAGCAAAATTTTGGAGATAGTATCCGGTGCTCTGCACAAAAGTGCCAAGAATATAGAGTGTTGGACCAAATACCAGTATAAAGAGAAGGAAAAGTGCTGCGAGACGAATATTGAATTCACTAAGAACTTTTACTCCTTTATGAACTCCCAACATCACTGAAACTACGGCTACAAGCGTAACCACAACAATTATTATAACCTGTAGATTTACTGTGTTCTCTAACCCGAAAACAAAGTTAATACCTGCCCCGGCCTGTTGCGCTCCAAGACCGAGGGAGGTGGCCAGTCCAAAAAGTGTGGCCAGAACGGCAAGTATATCGATTACATCACCCATCCAGCCGTCAATTCTGTCACCAAGCAGAGGGTAGAAAACGGATCTGAATGAAAGAGGTAGTTTTCTGTTAAATGCGAAGAATGCGAGAGCGAGTCCTACAATTGCGTAGACAGCCCAGGCATGTAATCCCCAATGGAGGAATGTAACACCCATCGCATCACGTACAGCCTGAGTGGATCCCGTCTCGGCATGTGGTGGGTAGAGCAGATGCCACATTGGTTCGGCAACGGCGAAAAACATGAGCCCTATACCCATACCGGCGCTAAACAGCATGGCAAACCAGGCCATCTTACTGAACTCAGGTTTTGAATCATCGCCGCCTAATCGGATGTTGCCGTATTTACTGAATGCAAAATAGAGTGAAAACGCAATGAATACGTTAACACCTGCCACAAACAGCCAGCTTGCCCAATCTGTAATATTTACTCTTGCAGTATTAAATGCCTCTTCGGCAGCATCGCCACCCAATATCGTTCCTATAATGAGTATCGCAATCAAAATGACAGAAGGCCAGAAAACAGGCCCATGTATTTCAAAAAGCTTCTTCCTTCGTTTTTTTTGTCCAGACTTGGGTTTGTCCCCTTCTCCTTGTAAAGCCATAATTAGTCAGTTAAGAGTTTTGATTTTTTTGAGCAACCTTGCTTAGAAGTAGAAGCCGATATTGATGTTAAATCGGACATTGTATTCTGATTCGCCAATTCCTAAATCTTCATGGCCCGGGCCCACACCTACGCCGAAATTATCTGTGAGCCATGGTTGATTTACCCCCTGTGCAATATCAAAATAGGTAAATACAGGACCGGCAGATACCAAAAACCCGGTAATATTCTGAATTGTGTATTGAAAATTATCATCAAGCGTGATGGTGTCACCGGTTGCCCTTAGAGTTGTTCCTTCACCAACCCTGTTTTCCATATAGCTAAAATCGTTGTAGAAATTGATGTTGGTAATAGGTCCCCAGTCAACATCATAGGAATAAGATAGGCCCAGCGTTGCAATCCACGCATCCGTAGAGACCTCATAGGGAATTGCATAAGCGCCCATAAAAACTGTGCTCAATTCGTTAC
>SKGY01000158.1 GCA_007117235.1 Balneolaceae bacterium | reverse complement strand
TCTACTGAGGAATTCGGGTTGCCTGCCAAGCAACGACGCGCCACTCGCCGTTTCGTTTTAAAAAAGTGCCAGTGTTATAGAATTCCATTCTATCCTGATCCGGATCAGATGTAAATTCAGCAACCAGCTTAAATGCCACTATCGCCACCTCCCCGTAAAGGTTTATTTGAATCTCCTCGCCGGTGTATCTGGTTTCAGGATCGACAGAACGATCAGGATTTGGATTTACACCACTCATGATTACATCTTTCGTTATCCTGTTTCCGTTTGAGCCTGTGTATATCAGGTCATCAGCCCAAAACCGATCGTGTATATTTGCATCGTTATAAGATGCACCCTCCAAAAACTGGTGAAGGAGATTCCTCAGTAATTCTTTCTCTTGCTCAGCTGTTTGAGCAATCAGAATTGAAGGGATTAGTAAAAACGGGAGGAGGAGTATTTTTTTCATCATTATGAGATTAGTTTGGCTCCAATATATAAAAATCTACTTACCGGTAGTCATAGAAACAGAATATGTATAAGTAAAAATATCGTCATGCTGAATTTAGTTCAGCATCTCCCATTCTAATCAAAGGCAGGAGACCCTGAAACAAGTTCAGGGTGACTATTAGCGGTGGGCCGTGTTCATTCGATATTTCGTCATGCTGATGGCGATCAGCATCTCCCGGCACTATTCAAAGTCAGGAGATTCCGATCTGCATCGGAATGACTAGTTAACGTCATGCTGGGTTTAGTTCAGCATCTTCCCATTCTAATCAACGATAGGAGACCCTGAGATAAACTCAGGGTGACCAAATTAGATAATAGGAGCAGTCTTAAACCCTTTCGGCCAGCTCCATCCAGACCATTGTTTTCTCGTCTATTTGGTCGGTGAGTTCACCATATTTTTTTGACTTATCCTGAAGCTCTCCCGGGTTCAGGTTGCCGGCGCTCATCTCTTTTTCAATTGAGAGTTTTTCAGCCTCCAGTTTTTCAATCTCTTTTTCCAGCTTTTTGAACTCTTTCTGCTCTTTAAATGAGAGTTTATTTGAACTCTCATTTTTTTGTTTAACCGGCTTCGGTTTCGCCGGGCTTTGCGTTGATGCCTTCAGCTCCTTTTTCCGATTCGCATCAAGCTCTTCCCGAAGTGCTCTGTACTCCATATATGTTCCGTGGTGGTCGCGAATCACGCCGTCTCCTTCAAAGGCAAAATAGTGGTCAACCAGCCTATCCATAAAAAACCGGTCATGCGAAACAACTATGAGGCATCCGCCAAAGTTTTGAAGAAAATCTTCGAGTTTCTGAAGTGTTACCAGATCGAGGTCATTTGTCGGCTCATCCAAAATGAGAAAATTCGGATTTTTGATAAGCACCATCATCAATCCGATTCTTCGTCTTTCGCCACCACTCAGTTTATGAACCGGTGTGTACTGCATCTCTGAAGTGAACATAAAATGCTCCAAAAACTGCGATGCGGAAATGCGACTGCCGTCAGCCAGTTCTATCACTTCAGCCACATTTTTAATTACATCAATCACACGCATCTGTTCATCCATTTGAATGCCGTCCTGCCGATAGTGACCATACTCTATCGTCAAACCCGTATCAACTTTACCGGAATCCGGCTGCACTTCTTTGGTAATAATTTTCAGAAACGTACTCTTACCAACACCATTTTTTCCGATTATCCCGATTTTCTCCCCTTTGTTGAACGAGTATGAAAAATTGTCTAGAATCACCAGATCATCATACGACTTTGATACTTTCTCCATTTCAAGAATTTGTCCGCCCATTCTCTTCATGGAGATTCCCAACTCTACCTCCTGATTATCTTTAGTCTGACTTGCTTTCTCTTTGGTTTCATAGAAAGCATCAATCCGTGATTTGGATTTTGTGGTTCTCGCCTTTGGCTGTCGCCTCATCCATTCCAGTTCTTTTTTCATTAACTGCCCGGCCTTGGCAATCTCAGTTCGTTCCACCTCTTCTCGCTCAGATTTCTTCTGAAGGTAGTAGCTGTAATTTCCTTTATGATGATAGAGTTTACCAGAATCCATTTCGAGAATATGGTTACATACGCGGTCGAGGAAGTAGCGATCGTGAGTAACCATGAGTAACGTCACATTGCTCTTAATGAGGTATCCCTCCATCCACTCAATCATGTCTAGATCAAGGTGGTTTGTCGGCTCATCAAGAATCAGAAGATCGGGATTGTCAAGGAGTACAAATGCCAGCGCAACACGTTTCTTCTCTCCTCCCGACAACGTTTTAATAGTGCGTTTCAGATCGTGAATATCGAGCTTACCAAGTATCTGCTCCATTCGTGATTCGTAGTCCCATCCGCCTACTAAATCCATTTGTGCAGTTGCCTTCATGAACGCATCCTGCGTCTTTTCATTAAAATCTTCTGCCTGGGCATTTACAGCTTCTTCGTATCTCTGAACAGTTTTTGCAATATCGGAGTCGCCCTGAGTGATATACTCCCTGATGGTCAAAGTCGGATCCAGATCAGGCTCCTGCTCCAGGTAACCGACCCGAACATCACTCTGAAAAACCACACGCCCGTTATCCTGAGATTCATTTCCGGCTATAATTTTCAGAAGTGTCGATTTTCCCGTTCCGTTGGGTGCTACGAGCGCCGTTTTATCTCCTTTTGACACACCAAAGGTGATTTTTTCAAATAGGATTTTCAGGCCAAATGATTTGGATAGGTTTTCAACTGTAAGATAGGTCATTCAATGAGGGGCGTAATTCTACATATTAATTCTGCAGACAAGATATGACTTTCTATAACCAAGCACTTAACAGGGTAGATAAATCTTTTTGGAGCGTCCCTGATTTAGGAAATCATCTCTTTTTGAACACCGCTATCTACTACTTTTCCATCCAGCAGATGGATCACTCTTCCCGCGTATTCTGCATCTAATGGCGAGTGAGTTACCATTACGATGGTTGTGCCCTGCTCGTTAAGTGATTTTAGCAACTCCATCACCTCTTTACCGTGACCCGAATCCAAATTACCTGTAGGCTCATCAGCCAGAATAAGTTTGGCGCCGGTAACCACAGCACGGGCAATAGCAGCTCTCTGTTGCTGTCCACCCGATAGTTGATTTGGAAAGTGGTTTCTCCGAGGGAGCATACCCATTCTCTCTAAAGCTGATTCAGCTGACTGTTTTCTCTCTTCAGAAGATTTGCCCAAATATTGGAGGGGCAACTCCACATTTTCAAATACTGTAAGTTCATCAATCAGATTAAAGCTTTGAAAAATAAAACCGATGTTTCCCTTTCTGATTTTTGACCGCTCACGTTCTGATAAACCTGATACCTGATCGCCCATAAAATAATAGTCGCCTTCTGTCGGACTGTCGAGCAAACCAAGAATATTCAGAAATGTTGATTTTCCACAACCACTAGGTCCCATCAACGCAACAAACTCACCCTCTTCAACAGTGATATTTATATCATTCAGAGCAGTTGTTTCAATCTCATCTGTGGTGTAAACTTTTTTAAGGTGTTCGGTTTTAATCATAATTTATGTCTCTTTAATTTAGCACCAGGATATCTTTTTCATCATAGGTAATGTAGCTTGATGTGATGACTCTGTCGCCCGGCTGAAGGCCCTCCAAAACTTCAAAATAGTCTCCGTTACTTCTACCAAGCCGAACCGGTTGTCTGAATGCTGACTCGCCGGTTTCATCAAGAAGATAGACCCAATTGCCACCCGTCTGGGAAAAAAATGATCCACGCGGAAGCAGTGTTGCCCGGGCTGACTCTCCAAGTTCAAGACGAACCCGAACTGTCTGACCCCTTCTTAATCCCTCCGGAACATCATTCATAAACTCCATATCGATTTGGAACTGACCGTTTTGAATCACAGGAAAAATTCGGTTAATCCGTACGCCGTATTCAGATCCTGCAAACGTAAAACTACCCTCCAATCCATTTACTATTCTTGCTAGATAAAACTCATCAACGCCGGCTCTCACTTTGAAACCATTCATCAAATCAATCTGTCCGATTCGCTCACCCTGCTGAATGGATTGACCGGGATCAAGCTCAACAGTTGAAAGCTGACCCGAAATTGGTGCGGTTACAACCAGATTTTCCACAATCTGCTGAACGCCATCCAGGCTTCTCCACATTCGATCTTCAGAGTTATTTAGCTGCACCAGCTGTTGCTGCATTTGAAGTGAGTCTTTTTGATATGACTCATAGGTGAGTTCATATCTCATTTTTTGAAACTCAAAGTTCTGCTTAGTCTCTTCAAACTCCTGTTCGGAAATCAATTCCCTATTAAAAAGTGTGCTGTCTCTGCTGAATCGGGATTTAAGCTGCTGAAGCATGGTTCGGGAACTTGCAAGCTCTTTTTGCAAATTCAGATGATTCTGCTCAAGGTTTAGGCGGGAGTTTCTCACGTTGTTGATTTGATCATACAGGCCTGCTTCCTGCTGCAATACATTCAGCTGAAGGCTCGAATTGGTGAGTGTTAGAATTGTGTCGCCCTGATCTACCATTGTCCCCGATTCCAGGAAAACTCTTTGAACTACACCTCCCTCAATGGCATCCAGAAAAGTTGTTCGTACAGGCTGTATTGTTCCGGTGATATCAATAAACTCCCGAAAGGGTCCATCCTTCACCTCTTGAATGACGACTGACTCGGCATTAACATTTACTGATGATGCAGAGCCCGAAAAGAAAAGTGTGAACACAGCTATCACAACTACAGCAAGGCCTATCACTATCGAGCCGACTTTTGCAGCTGATATCGGTTTCTTTTCTATTTTTCTGTCCATCGTCATAGTTACGGTCTAATTATGCTTACTCTGATCTAAGGCTTTCAGCCGGATTTATGCGCGCAGCTTTTAGGGATTGTGAACTGATCGTGAGCATACTAATTACCATCGATATTAATAAACTTACGACAAACATCCCTGCAAGATAAATGTTCAGATTTATTTGGAATGGAAACTCTCCAAACCACGTGTTCAATACCAGGTAAGCAACAGGCAATGCAATAATGTGTGCAATTACAATAAGCTTCATGTAGTCTTTTGACAACAGTGCAAACACACCCGGCACTGACAATCCCAACGTTTTTCTTATCGCAATTTCTCGGCTTCGTCTGTTTACGGCATATGCAGTTAGTCCCATCAACCCAAGGCACCCGATAAGTATTGCCAATATCGAAAACACACTGAGAATTTGAGTGAGTTGCTGTTCAGATCTGTAAATTTGGTTGAGTCTGTCATCAAGGAAAAAATAGTCGAAACCGTGGCTTCGGTCCACCTCTCCCCAAACTTCTTCAAGGTGTGCAGTTGCATCTGACGGATTGCCCGGAGCCAACCTGATATTCAGATAGGCTAAATTGGCAACCTTTTGATTCAAATTTGACGGCAGCTCCATAATCAATGGTTCAAGTTCGCGACGCAAATATGAATGGTTGAAATCTTCAGTTACGCCTACCACAGACATTGTATTGTCAGCTATTCGGAATGTTTTTCCAATTGCATCCTCCGGAGTTCCCCATTCCAGAAAATCGACCATTGCTCGGTTAATCAACACAGCTTGAGTTTCATCAGTAGAAAACTCTTTTGAAAAAGATCGGCCGGCCAACAGATTAATTTTCATGGTTTCAACAAAATCATACCACACAAAAAGCTTGGTGAGTGATGGAGCATCACCTTCCGCATAACCCTCCGGAGTGATATCATATTTCCAGTAATTTGAACCACCAAGCAGTGTGCTTGATCCCGTTACTCCCAATACCGAATTGTGGGAACTGCTTCTATCAATAAACTGATCGAGAGACCAGATTGCTGATGTCATACCCATCGGAACAACAAGAACCTGTTCTTTATCAAATCCGAGATTTTTCTGCTGTAGGTAATTAAACTGAAAGTAGGTCAGTGCAGTTGCTATGATCAAAAATGCCGTTATCGAAAACTGAAACACAACCAATCCCTTTCTCAATTTTGCACCATCTTTACCCTTTGATAGTTTGCCTCTCAGACTGTCAATCGGTTTGAGAGATGTGAGAACGGCAGATGGATACAATCCTGAAAGTGCAGCAATTGAAACCAGCAGTATACCGCTAAAAAGCACAAGGCTTCCGGTTCCAAGATTTCCTACAAGCAACTCTTTTCCTGTGAATGCCGAGAAGTGTGGAAGCGCCGCATAAATGATACCGGCAGCAAGAACCAAAGAGATTAGAGTAAACAGAATCGATTCAATCATAAACTGTGTAACCAAGCCGCTCTTCTCTGCCCCCAGAACTTTGCGAATTCCCACCTCTTTGGATCTGTAGATAGCTCCGGCCGTGGAAAGGTTGATGAAATTGACGCAGGCAATTAAAAGAATCAGAACTGCAATAACCGAAAACAGATAAATATTAACATAGCTGCTTGTTGGCTCTATTTCGGCTTCAAGATTGGAGTAGAGCCAGATATCCTCTATCGGCTGGAGGTAGAGTTTTACCTGCTCCTGTTCACTGAAAAAGTCAGAGTAATATCGCTCGGAAAATGCATCGAGTTGAGACTGAAGGTTAGCTGCGTCTGCGCCTTCTTGCAGTAAAATATATGTCCAGCTTGGGTTCCATCTCCAACGGGCGGTAAGCACGTCAAAATTTCCCCAGATACCACGCAGACTTTCAAATGATGCCAGCATATCGGATTTGAAGTGTGTGTTGTCTTTCCACTCTTTCATAACTGCCGATACATTGAGTAAAAAGCGACCTTCTACTCTAAGATCCTTACCAACCGGATCTTCATCACCAAAATAGAGGCTTGCCACGCGTTCCGATATAATCACAGAATTTGGATCATCGAGTCCGCCCTGCGGATTCCCTGCCACAATCTCGATATCAAACAGATCCACAACATCAGGATCTGTAAAGTAAAAACGCTCCTGTCTTATAATTTCTCTGTTTTCCGGATTGGCAACCGAAATATTGTCTTTGTCTAAATTGAAGAAGCGGACGCCTGACGAAACGAGCGCCGGAAAATCTCTGATTAACGCCTCTTTCAGTGGAAAAGGAGTTGTGGCTACGGGGTTCTCTTCACCCTCAAAAATGATTGATTGATTTACGCGATAGAGTCGGTCAGATTGCTGGAAGTGTTTATCGTAGGAGAGCTCATCAGTAACGTAGAGAAAGATCAAAAAGCAGCACGCAATACCTATTCCAAGCCCAAAAATGTTTATTAATGTGTACACCGGGCGTCGTCTTACATTACGTAATACAACTTTTAAATAATTACCTATCATAACTCTTTAGTCCAACAATCACCAAGCCTTATTAAAGACAAGAGAATTAAACAGGGATTTCGTTACAATTTTTTTCATTTGATTTGAAAAGGTCAAATCTTAGCCTATCATAAAGTCAAATTTTCATTGACGATAGCTTTAAAATTATTTTCAAAAATGTTCGACCGTCAATTCATGATCAAATTGGTTCAGGCAAAAATGCCTTTCGGCAAACATAAAGGTTGGTACATCACATCTCTGCCTGTGCACTATCTCGAATGGTTTAATCGGGAAGGATTTCCAAATGGTGAGCTTGGACAATTTTTATCGACGATGTATGAAATTAAGACAAACGGGCTTGAGGAAATTTTGAAACCGATTATCTCTGAGTTCAGGCCGAGAGTTTATCGCAATTAATTCATTTCTTCTTTTTATTGAACTGATACTTTTCAGCAAACCTTGAAAACTCCCATTTTATGTTAGTTTTAGTTATCAATTGCGGCAGCTCTTCTGTTAAATACAACCTCATTGAAACAGAGCGTGAGGAAAATGTATGTAAAGGATTGATTGAGCGAATTGGAGCCGTCACTTCTATCGTTAAACATGAGCCGGCCGGCCAAAAGCCGATCAAAGATACCCGTGTTATTGCAAATCACAGCGAGGCACTTCAAGAAATAATGACCTATCTGCTGGATACTGATAACAAGTTTATCGACTCGAAATCAGACATAAAAGCAGTGGGCCACAGAGTGGTTCACGGTGGTGAAATGTTTAAGGATTCTGTACTGATCGATGAGGATGTTACAGATGCAATCCGACAGGCATTTGATCTCGCCCCACTCCATAATCCGCCCAACCTGAAGGGAATTGAGGCTGCAAAAGAGGCTCTGCCCAATGTGCCTCATGTCGCTGTTTTCGATACAGCGTTTCATCACTCACTGCCTGCACACGCATACCTTTACGGCATACCCAATCGGTTATACCGGCGATATAAAATCAGGAAATATGGATTTCACGGTACGTCACACTACTTTGTGAGCCGACAGTATTATAAGATTACAGACAAGCCTGTGAAGGATACCAAGGTGATTACCTGCCATCTTGGAAATGGTGCTTCTATTGCAGCAATTGACGGAGGCAAGTCAATTGATACTTCGATGGGTTTCACTCCTTTGTCGGGGATTGTGATGGGTACACGAAGCGGAGATCTAGATCCCTCCATCCTGTTTTATATCATGGAAAAAGAGGAACTAACACTTAATAATCTGCACGCACTTCTAAATCGTCACAGCGGCTTGTTGGGACTGAGCGGATATGCAAGCGATATGCGAGATCTTATTGCTGAAGCAAAGAATGGTGACAGACGATGCCAGCAGGCTATTGATGTATTCTGTTATAAAATCAAGCAGTATATCGGATCCTACACTGCCACGATGAATGGCTGTGATGCCATTCTTTTTACAGCTGGTATCGGTGAGAACTCTCCCCTGATCAGAAAACAGTCGTTGCAAAATCTCAACTATTTGGGAGTAGAAATTGATGATACGGTGAACGAAGAGGCGAAGAGCGGCACTATTCAAAAAATCAGTAGTGATAAATCAAAAATCGATGTTTATGTAGTTCCCACTAACGAAGAGTTGGTTATTGCAATTGATACCGCAAAAATCGCACAGGCTAAGTCACAGTCACCCTGGGTTTAAAAGCGAAACACTAAAGGTTAGTTTTGTCAGAGTTGAGCAAAGTGTCTCCCCTCCTGTGCAAGGAGGGGCTGGGGGTGGTAGCCTTTTGGGCTAAAACTCTATTCAATAAGCCCATAAATCTCGCTTAGTCTGCTGTTCAACCTTTCAACAGCTGATGTAAACCGAGCAAGTTCCGTCTTCAACTCATCATCACTTTTGTGATCTTCCAGAATATATCTCACACCCGGAATCATCCACGATGCGTAGCCGCTCCACGGATCAGTTGACGAATAAAGTGACTGCTGCCACTTACTAAACGGCAGGCCCTCTTCATCCAGAAACGATCGTTCCAGCTGAATTAGAAGCTGATTTATCTCTCTCTTGTCCCGCTCAGAAGGATTACCTGAAAGATAAATGGGCTTTCTGCTTTCAATCTTGGATGCCAGTTCCATTGTTTTTGAAAGTAAATTGTTGAGCTCCTCAGTATCCAACTCCCTTTTCAATTCGTGAGCTCTGTTGATGGTGTTTTCAACGTGGCTCTTGATGTCACTCGCATATCTTACCAAATCGTATGGCAGCAGATCGGCATTTGCGAAACGTGTTGCCAGCACGCCGTAAACCCCTGCCAACGCCGGACCATAACTAAAGGTACTGTCTATGAAGTTTTCGTAGAAAGAGAATGAGTCAAAGTTGGTGTGATAGATTGGAACACTTCCGGAAATACTTACACCTGCTGATGGAATTCCTGCATGCATGTAAAAACCAACATGATCTGATCCTCCACCCAAATTTCCTATAGATGGTTCTTCTGCATTAGGGCTAATCCAAGTTTCGTAAATGGTTTTATCACTGTCGGGGTGAGGAACTACTTTCGTTGCCTCAATAATTGGCTTTTTCAAAGATGGTGATGCTGATGATCTGAAATTGGGACCGGTTACAGACATATCTGCATTCAAGTACATTACTGAATTGGCATTTAATTCGTCACGCTGCTGCTCAACCCACTCAGTTGAACCAATTAGTAAAAATTCCTCTGCATCCCAGTGCGCAATCATGATGCTACGCTTCGGACGGTTTCCGTTTTGCAACATTTCTCCAAGGCTTTCAGCAAGTGTAAGAAGCATAGCCGTTCCACTATTGGGATCAGTTGCTCCAAATCCCCAGGCGTCGTGGTGAGAACCTAAAATGATCCACTCGTCGGGATATTCACTTCCCTCAACTGTTCCAACTACATTGGTTATTCTGGTAAAATCGTGAGGCTGGTCTACTTCAAGCATAACCTGCAATTCACTGCCACCTGTGAGCCGATAGGTAAACGGCAAACCACCCTGCCATCCGCCGGGGACCGGTTCGCCTGTCATGCGTGATAAAATCTCTGTTGCTGAACCGTACCCTATTGGCGCCACCGGGATGGTATGGAAGTCAACGTCGTCCGGGTCTAGCCTTTCAATCTGTATATCACCGTCTAACGGCATAGCGGGCTCAAAGGGTGTAAGTGGGTCGCCAAAGTAGTCGAGTGTTAGCAGTGACCCTCTCTGAATGGCGCTTTCATCACTAAACCGCCCTTCGGGATATGTAAGCCCCGAAGTGAACCCTCCATTAGCAGGATCAGTATAAATAATCAGCCCGATTGCTCCTGCTTCTTCTGCAAACTTGGCTTTGTAACCACGAAAATTTCCTCCATACCTGGCTATTACAATCTTGCCCTTAACCGACACACCCATATCCTTAAGTTGTTCAAAATCCTCTTTTCTGCCATAGTTCGCATATACTACTTCTGATGTAACAGAACCTGAACCGCTGTAAGCATTCCACCCATGCAGAAGACGTGGGTGATGAGAAAACGGATCTTCATCATAGATATATTCCTGATTATTTAATGGCATTCTGATTGGGCGAATAAGCGAAATACTTACCTCTCCAGGTTCCGGCATCCACGCATCATAATCAAAATGCTCAACACTCAAACCGGCCTGAGTCATTACGCTGCTCATGTATTCTATCACGGCTCTGCTCTCCTCTGTACCGGCAATATGCGGATGTTTTGTAAGTTGATAAAGATGTTCTCTGAATGCCTCTGAGTTGTGGTGATTAATCAGGAATTGCTCAATCTGAAGCTGAGTTGGCACCCTGTCTGAATGAAACCCTGTTAGTGTAGAAATATCTGACTGTCTCGCAGATAGTGTAGATGTCAGTAAAATCACAAATAAAAAAGTAGCCGGTACACGCATAATATGTTTATGAATTGAACAGGTTATAGTTAGGTGGTATAACTGCAATTTCTGAAATACAGATCAAGATCGAGGAGTTAATGTAGCACTGATAACTTCGTCTTGTCTGGTGCGGATATTTTGAAGCGTTTCTTTTGAGGGTTCGGCATCAAGCTGAATGGTGCAGCAAGCCGTCTTTTTACCTTCAAAGATGACGTTTTCAAGTTCTTGTGCATTAATTTGTGCGTCTTTTAGCTCGGTCATTACATTTGCTATCACGCCCGGTTTATCAAAATGTCGTACAACCAATTGCCATGGCGCTTCTGTGTGCTCACAGCGATTTAGCCAGTTTCTAACTTTACCTTCCCGAACATATCCCCGAATGATATCAACGGCATCTGCAGCAACGGCAAGTTGGGCCTGCATGGTGCTTGCTCCCGTGTGATGAGTTACATAGACATTATCAAGTGACTGAAATCTGTGGCTGAATTCACCCTTTTTAAATTCCGGTTCATTGCTGAACACATCAAGTCCTGCTTTTAGCCTACCGGATTTCAACTCTTCAAATAGTGCATCTTCGTCAAGAACCTCGGCCCGTGATGTGTTTACGACGAGTGACCCATCTTTCAATTTTGAAAGCACCGTTTTTGAAATAATGCCTCTCGTATCACTATTCAACGCTAAATGAATACTGAGTATATCCGATTTTGAAGCGACTTCCTCTATGTTTTTTGCGCGGATAATTTCCAGTTCATCGGCCATCTCTTCATTTAATGATCTTGACCACGCCACTACTTTCATTCCAAAGGCTTGTGCTCTTTTTATCACTTCCTGTCCAATTTGGCCGGTTCCTATAATGCCCAATGTTTTGCCATATAGTCCATCCGCTTTACTGTAAGCCGCTTTATTCCAGCTTCCCGATCTGAATTGAATTATACTTTCTGCCAGATATCTGTCGGCAGCCAGAATCAATCCCATGGAAAGTTCTGCCACTGCAATCGCGTTCTTGCCAGGACAGTTTGCAACATATATACCCATCTCACTAGCTGCTTGTATATCGATGTTATTTACGCCTGCTCCTGCGCGCACAATCAAACTTAAATTTGGGCTTTTTTTAATACAGTCTTTAGAAACAACTGTAGATCTGACAATTAACGCGTGGGCATCGACAATACCTTTAGATAAATCATCGGCACTTGCGCCGGGGTTATTCTCAACGTTCAAGCCAAGGTCAGATAGCTCATCAACAGCTTGTTGGGGCAGTTTATCAGCAATATAGACAGTCATGGTAGCTCTTTATTATTTGAAAATTATCTCTACAAATAAAATATCAGATTTTGGCTTACATCATATAAGTAAAATGTAATCATTTATAAATCTTTACTAACATTGCTCCCATTCTGAGATGTAGTTACATTTTTTTGCGCTGTTAAAATAAAGGATGCTCAAATTTATGGATAGTAAAAGGTGGAATCAGCTTACCGAGTTAATAGACCTTATTCTCAACGAAGAGTCTGAAGATAAAAGGAAGGAAATCATTGAGCTCGCCTCACAAAAAGATCCTACTATCAAAGATGACATTACTGAGTTTTTAAGTTCAATTGATGAGTCAACTCATCTTTGGCAAGATCTCGTTGAAGCAAGGGATATAGTTACAGATGATTTAGTAAAATATACCCTGTCAAAAAATTTTAATTCTCCTTTAAAGAAAGATCAGGACAATTCACTTAGTCAAATTGGACCATATAAAATTAAATCGCACCTGGGAAGCGGTGGAATGGGTGAGGTTTTTCTTGCCGGCAGATTGGATGCTGAATTTCATCAGAACGTAGCTTTAAAGCTTATACGATCTGAAATTCACTCAGAGGATCAGCATCGGCTTTTTCTTAGAGAACGAAAAATTTTATCAAGTCTTAGCCACCCTAACATTGCCGCACTTCTTGATGGCGGGGTAGCTGAAGACGGACGACCCTATATCATTATGGAGTATGTTAACGGGTTGCCAATTACAAAGCATTGTAAACGCAAAAACTGCTCGCTGAAAGAGCGTCTACATCTTTTTATTCAGGTTTGTAAAGCTACACATCATGCACATTCCAATCTGATAATTCATAGAGATCTTAAACCCGATAATTTACTTGTTACGCAAGAGGGGCAAGTTAAAATACTCGACTTTGGTATTGCAAAGCTGTTGCTTGAACATCAACTTAGTGATCAAACACTATTTGAGACAAGCCACAACCAAAAACTACTGAGTCTCAATTATTCCGCGCCGGAACAGCTGAACCTTGACCCGGTTAATACATCGACAGATATTTATGTATTGGGCTTATTGCTATATGAGCTGTTAACTGACCAAAAAGCATTTCGCCTGAAGGGTAAAACTCGTCAAGAGGCAGAATATATCATTCGTAATGAAGATCCGATTAAACCGAGTGAAATTAACTACCGATTCAAAGATGATCTTCGTGGAGACTTAGATGCTATAGTTCTAAAGGCTGTTCGTAAAGCTCCAGTTGAACGTTACCAAACAGCCATAGATCTTCTTGAAGACATAGAGAGGTATATCAATGAACAACCCATCTCAGCCAGGCCACCCACTGCTATCTATCAATTTAAAAAGATGGTCAAGCGAAACCGTGCTGTATCTGCGATTTCGGCACTGTTTTTTATAACACTATCTTTTTTTCTAGTTCTGCTTATTCAGCAACAGAGTATAACCCTGCAAGAGAGAGATCGGGCAGTTAACGAAGCAGAGCGAGCCGAACAACTTAGTGGATTCCTGGTTGATCTTTTTGCGGCGAATGATCCCGAAGTTGCAAGAGGACAAATTCCAACAGCCCGCGATCTGCTCGACCAGGGATCTCACCAACTTTACTCATCTTTTGAAAATAATCCGGAGCAGCGCGGAAGTATGCTTCTACTTATGGGTGATCTCTATCGCGAGATTGGAGAGTTTGAAAAATCACGGCCTCTCCTGGAAGATGGACTCGAACTCGCGAAGACAACGTCAAATACTGAGCAATATGCAGAGGCGTTACTTTCAATCGGCTCTCTTGATCTAAATGTTGGTGACTATGAAAAAGCATTTTCAACATTCATAGAAGCTGAACAAGTACTCAAAGAGAATAATCACATACCCGGCACGCTACACGCTGCTGTAAATCGGCAGCTTGTACTCTCTATTTTCAGAATGGGAAAAATTCATGAAGCTTTAGAAAGAGCAGATGAATCCTACAATCTGGCACAATCAAGCAGTAGTATTCCTCAGGAAGCAATGTTTGACTATATAACCACTCTAGCAACTGCGTCAACTCTTTTCCCCGATAGACTTCAGTATTCAGAAAACCTTTTAACCAAAGCGTTGGAGTACGAAAACATCTTCGATAAACATCCCGGTAAATTAATAACAACCCACATTCAGCTTTTGAATATTGTAGGGCGCCGGGGTGATTTAGAGCAAGCTGAGCATCACGGCAGAGAGGCGCTAAGCATTGCAGAAAGAATTTATCCCCCACTCCATTTTAAGCGTTCAGAAACACTCTATTATTTGAGCTTCCCACTGTTTTTTCAGGGTAAATTTGAGGAAGCAATTCGTCATCTTACCAAAGCAAGAGATATTAATGACCTTTTAGATGTTGAGGGAAATCACTTCTTAATACCCAGAACTCATCACTACCTGGGAATGAGTCTGAGATTTAATGGTGAATACGATCGGTCAAAACCCCATTTAGATAGAGCCCGGAATTTGATATCAAAACATCACGGACAGAATAGTTTTACATATACTAATGTTTTGGCTACATCCGGTGACTTATACCGTCAGTTAGGAATGGAAGAGGAGGGGACTGATATGCTTAACAATGCTATGACCAATCGGATGATGCTTAGAGATCAGGGGCAAAACAGTTTAAATATCGGTAGTCTTGATATCATTGTAACTCTCTATGTGGACATGCTGATTGATCACGGAGAGTATGACAAAGCGATTGAAATTTCAGATCAGGCGATTCAACATCTCTACCATACGCAGTTTGATGCCCCTAACTGGATACTTTTTCTTACCTCAAAAAAACTTAAAGCAATGGTTGCAGCCGGATTTTATGATGAAGCAGAAATACTGTTTGATGAAGCAATGATTATGGGAGAATCAGCGTGGCCTAATTCCGGTTTTGGATATGCCTGGATCCATGAAACTTATGCAGATTTTATAGCTCAAAGAAAACCGAAACTTCTACCCTCAACTCTTCAACAAGCTTATATCGTTAACGCCCAAATATTCGGTGAGAATCACCCATCTGTAAAACGTTTGCATGAGCGGGTTCAAAATCTCTCTCTTTAAACATCCTTTAAGTCTTAAGTTTTCATACCTACAGATCGGATTGCGTATGGCATTGCTTCAAGTCGACCCTTCTGGATTTTTTGCCCTGATTCAAAACAAATTCCATAATTCCCATTTTCAATTCGATCCAAAGCCACAACAATTTGATTTAGCTTCTCCTGATTCTTCTCAATTGATTGTAGGATTGTTTTCTTTTCAGTTTCTGCAGATGCAATATCTCCCTGATGGTGATCTTGTGCAGACTGATTGTCATCTGCATTATTACTCATCTCTTTGAGCCTGTCTTTTAGGCTAGAGATTTTTTCATCTGTTTCAGTCTGAAGAGATAGCAGCTTCTCCTTAAAATATTGTAGATCCTCTTTAGACAGGTCTGTATTCTGGATCGGTGAATCTTTCATAGCTTTATAACTCATTGATTGTTTAATAGTAGTACTACATCAATGAATCTTAATCCATAAGCGTTTCAGTGTTATGGTTTCTGAACTAGAAAATCATAAATCATCCGAGATATCTCTATACCCACATTCTGCCCTCTATCTTCATCTTCCAAATCTTTTGACAGAAAAATGAGAACGTACGATTGACCATCAGGGAGATAAACAATTGAAGAGTCGTGTCTTACTCCTGTTATAAAGCCGGTTTTTGTGGCCGTGATAACATCATCAGGTAAATCTGCCGGAATCACATCCATATAGTATTGATCTTTCAGCACCTCAATCATAATACTATCCATCTCTGCGCTAACAACTTCTTTATTGGCAATTCGTTTAAACAGAATTCCAAGATCTTTTGCAGTTGTTCTGTTGCTCAGCCCCCGGTCAAAAGCTTTCATATCATACAGCCCCCGAAGAACCAGCATGTTTTCTGCACCTAATTTATGCATCGTTGCTGTTGTCTCTTCTGCGCCTACAAGCTGGATAATGAGATTTGTAGCAATATTACTGCTGTAAGTAATCATAGCGTGGTTCAAATCATAAATCGTGGCCATTTCGCCTTCAAGTCGCTCAAATGGATCATCACTTTCCGGGTCTAGATCTAACTGAAATTCAGATCCGTCAACTATACTGTAAAACCGGTTATTAACTCTGATCGAATCGCTCAAGTTAAACTCACCCATTTCTGCACGCCTAAAAAGTTCAACCATAACCGGCGTTTTCATAGTGCTGGCCGCATGAAAAAGTGTGTCTTCATTTATTGCAAGATGGAGATCAGGATCTTGAAGGTGCTGAAACCAAATAGCGAAAGTGCCCTGCTCACCATCAATGTGTTTTAACACATCATTTTTTAATAACTCAATCTGTGGTGTGGTTTGAGTACAAGACACTGCAAATAGCAGAAAAAAGAGAATATATCTCAACATCGGTTTCTATTTAAAGTTTATTTGTTTTCACAAAATAAAAAAGCCCTGATAAAGATCAGGGCTTTTTTGAATAGGTCTGTTTTCTATGATAATTATTCAGTTGGATAGTTTGGATTTTGCACCAAATTCTCCTGAATCTGAAGTTCATCTCGAGGAATTGGAAATGCTCGTCTGAATGCGTCTCTGTTTAAGACGTCCTCAAAACGATCAAGTCTAACCAGATCAAAGAATCGGTGACCCTCGTAGTTTAGCTCTATTCTTCGTTCTTGCAATAGAGCGTCTACGTATTCGTCAAGATCTGCAAAAGGATCCAAATCATCGAGACCGGCTCTGTCTCTAATCTCATTGAGATCATCAAGACCGGCATTCGGGTCATTAGTGTCAAATACAGCAGCTTCAGACCTGATCAGGAACATTTCCCCTAAGCGCAACACCTTTACGTTGTTCGCATTGTTTGGATTTGACCATTTTACAGGTCTGTCGCTTCCTCTTTCAAATACAAAAAGTCCGGCTCTTTCATCGTCGGGTTCAATTGCATCCGTCAGATCTGGGTCTACGTTGTATTCATCTCGTTGAAATGTAAAAACGTAAAGTGCACTTTGATCCTGATCACTAAAGACCAGATCAAAAATTGACTCAGACGTTGGCGATGTAGTGTCAAACAGATCCTGAACATCCTCTACAAGGGCGAACGGCCCGTTTTCAATAACATCGTCTGCATCATCAAACGCATCACCGTAGTTGCCGGCATAGAGGTTTACACGTGCACGAAGTGCAACTGCTCCCCAATAGCTCATTACAGTGTTGTTGACGTATCCTTCCATTAATCCAATCGCCGTATTCAGATCACTCAGAATCTGTTGATATGTGGCTGCAACGCTACTGCGCTCCAGGTCAGGAATCAGATTGAAATCGTTATTTTCAATCGGCTCCAGTAACAGTGGCATTCCGTATGGTGATGCAATATCAAAGTGATATCCGAATACTCTCAGCAGATCAAAATATGCAAGAGCGCGAATCGCATATGCTTCACCCAATACCCGGTCTCTGGTGCTAAAGGCATCGTCCGTAACATTAGGCACTTCTGCAATCAGTAAGTTTGCGATATTAACCACACGGTACATATTTACCCATGCAGTACTAATCCAAAGGTTACTGATTGGGACCGAGCCTGAGTTCACTTCAAGTTGAGAATCAAAGAATCCCTGATATCGTGCATTATCAGCGGCGAGATCCGGGCTTAAAGTGAAGTGTGCGCCATAATAGGGCGTAACCTGCATCCTTGAATAGGCACCTAATAATATTGCCTGAGCTGATGCCCCATCAGTTAAAGCTGTGTTCGCATCAAGCGAGGCTTGTGGTTCGGTATCCAGAACATCACATGATATCAGAAATACCGCCAGTGTCGTAATAAGTAAAATTGATAATTTTTTCATGAGTTCCGGTTTTTAAAATTCAACATTAATTCCAAATGAGATCGTGCGCACCTGAGGATGCGTTCCAAAATCAGAGCCGGCTACTAACGGGTTTCTGGCATTTTGGTTTACCTCTGGGTCGAGACCTGTATAGTTAGTAAATGTGAGGAGATTCTGTCCCTGCATATACACCCTAAACGTTCTCATTCCAATTCTATCCGTGAAGCTCGGTGAAAAGTTGTAGCCAAGCGTGACGGTTTTCAGTCTCAGATAAGATCCATCTTCTAACCATCGTGAAGAGTATTCTCTCCAGTTAAGGTTGGTAAGTGAAGCTCTTGGGATATCGGTTTGATCACCCGGCTCCATCCACCTGTTATCTGCTAGACGATGATTGTTACCATCAGGCAGAGGAAAAATACCGGGGATGCCGATACGGCTCCAACCAAGGTTTTCATAAGACGCTCTACTGTGGTTGAAAATGTCGTTTCCATACGTAAACTGGAAAAGCATATTAAGATCAAATCCCTTGTAGGCAAATGAGTTGTTCCATCCGCCAAAGAAATCAGGCTGGGCATTTCCTACCGTTCTTCTATCGCCGGAGTCAATCACACCATCACCATTTTCGTCAATCCAAAGCATATTACCGGTCTGTGGGTCAACACCTCTGTGATCAATCAGATGGAAAGTACCGATTGGCTGCCCCTCAGACAGAATGTGTGAATCGTTCAGGATCTGGTTGTTCACTTCGAGTTCAAGAACTGTATTTCGGATAAATGAAATATTGAAGCTAGAGCTCCATGAAAAGTCTCTTCCTGAGAGAATAACACCCCTCACATCAAACTCGAATCCTTTATTTTCAACTTTACCGATGTTATCAGTTACACTTGAAAAGCCTGATAAACCGGGTACCAATCTGTTCAACAACAAGTCATCGGTTGTCTTTATAAAGTAATCGGCGCTGAATGTTACCCTGTCTTGAAACATTCCTACATCCACTCCAACATCGAGCTGGCGGGTGCTTTCCCAGGTAAGATTTGCATTACTTAATTGCGTTGGTACAAGTGTTGGAGTTGCTCGATAATCTGAAACGCCAAACAATCCACGGGAGGCAAAGTTGCCAATTCCCTCCTGATTACCTGTTAAACCATAACTTATTCTTGGTTTCAACTCAGAAAACAGCGTCTGATTTTCCATGAAACTCTCATTCGTCATTCTCCATGCCACAGATGCTGATGGGAAGAAACCATATCTGAAATTATCACCAAACCTTGATGACCCATCAATTCGGCCTGTGGTTGTAAAAAGATATCGGTTGTCGAATGTGTAGTTACCACGGAAGAAGTAAGAAGCGAGTCCCCAGCTTGTTCCTGATGTTGATGCAGATGTTACCTGTGCAGCTACAGACAGTTTTGTAAACTGATCACTTGGGAAGCCCTGAGCATTAATTGAGGAAAACTCTCTGTTAGAAGCCTGAAACGATGTTCCAACAACTGCGTTAACACTATGCTGATCTGCAAAGGTATTTACATACGACAGATAGTTTTCTACGAGCCAAGTGAAATCCTGAGTGGTTCCATAGTTACCAAAACCATTTCGCTGAGCGTTTCGTGACTCTCTCGAAATGATTGGAGTATAAGCTTCATCATCTAAACTGGTGTAATCTATAGAGAGTGATGATCTTAGTGAAAGACCTTCAGCTATACTTGCCACGCCGAATATTGTACCAATACCTCTTACAGTGTTCGTAAATCTTGAATACTCATTGGCAATCAAAACAGGGTTGTCAAGCATCCACCACCCGAAGTAGTTAAATGGATCTGCATAAGAACCATCATCTTCGAAAACGGGCATCAATGGATCACCTGCAAGCGTGTTAATTACCACACCATACAGCGAGTTATCATTAATTGTCCTGTTTTGAATCGTTCTGTTCACAGTAACATTGGCGCCAAAATCCAGCCAATTGGTAACTTTTGAATCAAGATTAATACGCCCACTAATTCTCTCAAAACCGGTTCCAAGCTGAACCCCTTCCTGATCAAAATAGGACAGTGAAGTAAAGTATCTGGTGTTGTCTGTGCCGCCCGAAGCTGTTAATTCATAGTTTGAGACCGGAGCCGATCTGAAAATTTCATCATACCATACGGTATTTTGAAGATTCGGATCGTTAGGATCGAAACCCCAGATGTCAGATACGTGAGTATCGGAATATGTTGTGCCCAAATCCCTGTTATCTTGTCTCGCCGCATCATTCATCAGTTCTAAAAACTCCTGAGAACTGTGCATCTCAATTGGATTGGTGATGCTCTGAAACCCTGTATACATATTGAATCCAATTGTTGACTGCCCGCTCACTCCTCTTTTGGTAGTGATAAGAACTACACCATTTGCACCCCTAGAACCATAAATAGCTGTTGCAGAAGCATCTTTTAAAATTTCAATCGATTGAATGTCGTTAGGATTCAAGTCTGCAAGTGAGTTCGTTGCCTGCCCACCTGAAAAAAGACCTGACAGATCTTCTGAGATAATCGGCACGCCATCTATAACATAAAGTGGCTCACTGCTGGCGGAAAGTGATGTTTGCCCCCTAATATTGATCGTAATACCCGCGCCGGGTGTACCTGAGGGACTACTTACAAATACCCCTGAAGCACGACCCTGAAGTGCGGCATCCAAACTTGCAACAGGTTGGTTGGCAATATCATCAGCTGATACACTGGCAATTGAGCCGGTTAAATCACTTCGTGTTTGAACACCATAACCAACAACAACTACCTCACTGAGCAATTGCTGATCAAGCTGTAGCACCACGTTAATGGTTGATCTGTCACCCACAAGAATCTCACGGGTTTGAAAACCTATAAATGAAATTACAAGCACCTCATCTGAAGCGGCGCGTATTGTAAATTCACCGGACGAATTAGTTACTGTTCCTCTTTGAGTATCTCCAGAAACTACAACCGTAGCTCCCGCAAGAGGTTCTTCATTTGAGTCTGTAACAAGTCCTCTAACCTCTCTTTGCTGGGAAAATGCATCCGCCGCAAAGAACGGTGCAACAACCAGAAGAAAAGCGCAAACTTTTAGACATCGTATCAATTTTGAGTTCATATGTATTGTTGTTTTGCTTATAGATTCAGTAAAGAGTGCAATTGCAACCTTCACTTTTTGTTTTTTCAGGCACAAAAAGGCCTGCATATTAAAATTTGTAAACAACTCGCATTCAACTATTAAACAGCTATTTCGGAACAATTGCAAAGACTTCCTGCTAATTCTGAACCAGATTAGTCGTAGCGCTTCCAAATTTTTACATTTAAAAGTAGATTCTATTCCCTCTTCAATCGCTCTTTTAATAAGTGTAATCCGCTATTGCCCGGCGAGCCCAGATGTTTATAAATCGTTAAATCTCTTGCACTAACAATCGATTCATCATATTCCTGACTGTTTGCCACCTGTATATACGCCTCTCTGAAAGTTTTACCTTCCCGCACCAATTGATTTGCAGTTTCCGCTGCAAATAATTCTGATGTGCAGGCACTCGCTAAGTTCTCTTTATTCGGCTGAATAGAGTTAATCAGGATTTGAGTAGCATTCAGCAACTGTAAGATTTTATTTACAGAGCGTATTACCGGCTCTTTAGTAAGCTGCAAGTCACGGTGGTATCCGCTACCAAGGTTTACCGTCAGCGTCTGAAGGGTAGACCCATATCCGACTATTTCAGCGTGGCCTGC
>SKGY01000178.1 GCA_007117235.1 Balneolaceae bacterium | reverse complement strand
CAATTCATTCAGAACAGATTGATCCGGTTGTGAAGCCGCGTAGTAAACTGCTTTAGCAACCTCCTCAGGGGTAAGCATTTTGTCTTTGTTTACCCTCATCTCAACGTTTGGATTATCCCAAAAATCAGTCGCTACCCCACCTAAGTAGAGAAGTGAGAACTTAATTTCTGCCCTTCTGAACTCTTCAACCAATGCCTTGGCCATTCCGGTAACGGCATACTTCGACGCAGAGTACACAGACGTGTTTTTCATAACGGCCTTGCCAAGAATTCCGGGAAACAGGATAACTCTTCCCTTTTTAGCGGTAGCCATATATCGGCCTACGGTCTGTGTTACAAGGAATGTTCCAAATATATTTACATCAAACACCTCTTTGGCATCTTCGGGATTGATATCTAACAGCGGCTGAATGAGTCCGGTGCCAAATGCATTAACCAGCACATCGATGTCTCCAAGATTCTCATTTACCTCCCTAGCCATGTCTGAAACAGATCCTAGGTTTGTAACATCCACACCGATGGCATAGGCTTCTCCACCGTTGTCGTTTATCTCTTTCGCTTTTTGTTCTGCTTTTTCTTTATCTCTTGCGGCAAGAACTACTTTTGCACCTGCCTTATTGAATAGATCTGCTGAGGCCATTCCAATTCCGCCTGAACCGCCTACGATTAATACTACTTTACCTTCCATAAAATTGATTGTTGATTAATTTTAAATATTCAACATTCAAAGGAATTACAGATCTTTTTCGTTCAGGAGAAGCCGTTCAGTAAATCCGAAAGTTGAAAATATAAGTCAACCAATAAGTGAGGCTATTGCTTCATTGCTTTTGGAATTGCTGACTCATATTCAGTGCTCATTGTGTTTATAGGAAGTTTAATCAGAGTATCAACAGTTAGTTCGTTCCCACCGGTAACACCAAGCTTCTGAAGTTGAATACCTGAGTCTTTTACAAATTTCTCAAAAGCGGGAAGGTTATTTTCAGAAACTGTCACAACAATACCTGATTGGGCCTCACTGTAAAGTACCTCATGGTTGTTATTACCCAACCCCTTAACTGAAACGCTTGCCCCTAAATTACCGTGAATTGCCATTTCTGACAATGTGACCGCCAATCCACCATCTGAGATATCATGTACCGCATTTACCGTTTGTGACTGAATTAATTTTAAAACCAGATCCTGAAGATTTGATTCCAGCTCAAGGTCAATATCAGGCGCATCTCCCGTGGTTAGTCCATGTACTGATTTCAGATACTCAGAACCACCAAGACCTTTTCTGTCGGCGCCAAGATAAAAAATGATATCGCCATCTTTTTTGAAGCCGGGTGTCATTCGGTGCTTATCTACATCTTCCATAATCCCTAACATTCCAATAACTGGAGTTGGGAAAATTGCACTGTTTGGATTTTCGTTGTAGAGACTCACGTTACCGCCCGTTACCGGTGTGCCCAGAGCTCTACAGGCATCACCCATTCCCCCAAGAGCTTCTTTAAATGTGTAGTAAACTTCCGGTTTGTATGGATTTCCAAAATTGAGGCAGTTTGTAACAGCTACCGGCTTTGCTCCACTGCAAACTACGTTCCGAGCTGATTCAGCAACTGCTATTTGCCCACCTTTTCTAGGGTTCAGGTAAACATATCGACCGTTGCAGTCTGTTTTGGCCGCCAGTCCTTTCTTAGTTCCTTTGATACGAATTACACCGGAATTTGATGGTCCGGGACCATTAACTGTATTTGTTCTCACCATAGTATCATACTGCTCATAAACCCATCGTTTTGAAGCAATATTTGGTGAACCCAACAGAGTTTTAACAACCTTATTGTGATCCTGAGGGTGGTCTAAAGTATTGGTGTCGAAGCTTTGCACTTTATCCAGATAAGCCGGACGTGTTGCTTCACGTACGTACTGAGGGGCTCCTCCGCCAAGCACTAATGAGTTAGCAGGAATCTCTCCTTTTATCTCTCCCTCTTTCCAATACGTTACTTTATCACCCTCCACAACTTCACCGATTACCACAGCATGAAGATCCCATTTATCATAAACGTCAATAATCTCCTGCTCTCTCCCCTTTTCTGCTACAACTAGCATGCGCTCCTGGCTTTCACTCAGCAGGAGTTCATAAGCAGTCATACCGGGTTCACGCGCCGGTACTTTATCCAGGTCAACTTTCATGCCCTGTCCGCCCTTTGCGGTCATCTCTGAAGTAGAGCAAGCAATTCCGGCAGCACCCATATCCTGCATACCTATCACAGCTCCGGTTTTCAGCGCTTCAAGGCTTGCCTCAAGTAGAAGTTTTTCTGTGAATGGGTCACCCACTTGCACACTTGGTCGTTTTGCTTCACTCTCTTCGCTGATCTCTTCCGAAGCAAATGTTGCACCATGAATTCCATCCCGACCCGTGCTTGCACCTACAATAATCACCGGATTACCAATTCCTTTTGAAATAGCTGAAGCTGTTTCTCCTACTTTCACGATACCGATACTCATCGCATTTACAAGAGGATTCCCCTCATAAGACTCATCAAAATAGATTTCACCTCCAATAACCGGAATACCAAATGAGTTTCCGTAATCTGAAATTCCTCTCACAACTCCATCAAGCAGATATCGCACTCTTGGATTTTCCATTGAACCGAACCTGAGTGAATTCAATGTCGCAACCGGACGCGCACCCATGGTAAAAATGTCGCGATGAATTCCGCCTACACCGGTCGCAGCTCCCTGATATGGCTCAACTGCCGACGGGTGATTATGGCTTTCAACTTTAAATGCGCACGCAAGACCGTCACCAATATCAACCAGTCCGGCATTTTCCTCTCCGGCTTCAACAAGAAGCTGATCTCCTTTGCGTGGCAGTTTTTTAATTTCAATTATGGAGTTTTTGTAGGAGCAGTGTTCACTCCACATCACAGAATAGACGCCCAGTTCAGTAAAGGTTGGAGTTCTGCCGAGATAGTTTTTGATCATCTCGTACTCCTCTTCATTTAGTCCATGCTCTTTTGCCAGATCAAGTGTTACTTTCGGTTCATGTATTGCTGATGTTGCCATTAAATAGGAGATGCTATTTTGTGATTTATAATGAGATCAAAAAATACAAAATCTTCACCTTTCATACTTTCATTATTCCGGAAAAACACCAGACACCGGCTTCTATCAAGCAGAGATAAATCAGATCGATTTATAAACTGCTTTTCTTCCCTGATTTGAATATTTTACAGCACTAAAAATAAACTGCTCAAACATTTATATGGATTCCATCTATTTCGATCACGCCGCAACTACTCCCGTTGATGAACGGGTTCTTGAGGCCATGCTTCCCTATTTCAGCAAGATGTATGGAAATGCCAATTCTGCGCATCAATTTGGCAGAGACTGTAAAGTTGCAATGGAGGATTCCCGGGAACTCATTGCCTCGCTCATTGGTGCAGAGCCTTCTGAAATTATATTTACTAGTGGCGGTACAGAAAGTGACAATGCGTTTATTAAAGGAGTTTTTTCCGCACTGAGTAAAGCAGGCAAAACTGAGATTATTACATCACCGATCGAGCATCACGCGATAATTCACCCGGCCGAGGCACTGAAAAGAGAAGGTGCAACTATCACCTACCTTCAGCCTGATAAAGATGGAATTATTTCTGCCGAGAAAGTGAGAGAGGCAATCAGCGATAAAACTGCTTTAGTGAGCTTGATGCACGTTAATAACGAGATTGGATCTATCAATCCGATCAAAGAGATCGCGGCAGTTTGCAATGAAAAAAATATCCCCTTCCATTCTGATACGGTTCAGAGCGTTGGCAAAATCCCTGTGAATGTTAAAGAGCTGGGAGTAAACTCAATCAGCATTAGTGCACATAAAATTTACGGACCTAAGGGAATTGGCGTTCTGTATGTAAAAAACGGAACTCCATGGATCCCTTGGCTGCAAGGCGGTTCTCAGGAAAGGAGACGAAGAGGTGGCACATCAAATGTTACCGGAATAGTTGGCATGGCTCAATCCATGAAATTTGCATTAAATGAGATGGAAGAACACAGAGCCCATTTTGAGCTCCTTCGAAAAACAGCCGTCGAAGGATTACAAAAAAATTGCGAAGGACTATTTGAAATCAACGGCCCACAGCAAGAAGGTGTACCACACATTTTAAATATAGGTTTTAAGCCCGCTGATAATGTACCGCTTGATGGTGAAATGCTACTGTTAAACCTTGACATTGAGGGAATTTGTGTATCAAACGGGTCAGCTTGTACTTCAGGTGCGGTTGAACCTTCACATGTATTGCAGGGAATTGGTGTGGATACAAACGTTGGCAATTCAAGCATCAGGGTAAGTTTTGGAAAGTCTAACACCGTTGAACAAGTTCAATACTTTATCGAAAAGCTTGAACAAATTCTGGAACGAATGATGGCCAAGGCTTCATGAATATTTGTGTTTACTGCGGCTCTTCGAACGGTAATAATTCCAACATTTTAAAAAAGTCACAAGCATTCGGAAGGCTGCTTGCTGAACGGGGACATAACCTCGTATACGGAGGTTCATCTTTAGGAATTATGGGCACCATTGCAGACTCGGTTATGCTAAATGGAGGCGAAGTTATAGGTGTGATACCTGAAAACCTGTTTAGCAAGGAGGTGGCCCACACAGGTATTACCCGGCTCATTACGGTAAAGGATATGCATCAGCGCAAATCACATATGGCAGAGTTGTCTGATGCATTTGTAGCATTCCCCGGAGGATTTGGCACTATGGAAGAACTCTTTGAGATTATCACCTGGAACCAGATCGGTCTTATAAATAAACCTGTAACGATCATGAATATTGATGGTTTTTATGATCATCTGATCACAATGATTGATCACTCTGTAGATGTAGGTTTTATTAAAGACAAAAACAGGCAGATTGTTCAGGTAGCAGAAACGCTTGAGCAGTGTCTTGAGTTTTGTGAGCAGAACTAACTTTCACTATGGCATTAAATCTGCTTTTTCTTATGGCTTTAATTCTTCCTTTTCAGGGTTCTGCATCTGCTGATTTTTCGCAGTCAGAGAGTTTAACAAACCCACTGCCTGCCTGCCCTGATTCTCCTAACTGTACAAGACATTCTGAAAATTTTAATACAAGTATCGACACTCTATTTTCAGCTGTAAAGAAAGTATTTGAGCAGATTGATCCCCACGAATATATTGTCAAAGAAAATGAGTATTCAATAAATGCTGTTTTCAGAATTCCTATATTTGGTTTCAAAGATGATGTGGAAATTCTTCTTAAGCCAGATGGGGACAACAGCGTTCTGCACATTCGAAGTGCCAGCAGAGTAGGTCATTCAGACCTCGGTGTGAATCGCCGCAGGGTTCAAAAAATTTTAACCGATATTAAAACTAACCTTTAATTTAATCTTACAACCGTGCCTAAATTATCAATCAACATTGGTGTACTTTTAATTTTACTCGGCATTCTATCATACTGGTTAACCGGAGCCGCAAGTTTAACAGCTCTGATACCGTCCTTTTTCGGCCTAGCTTTTATTGGCTTAGGCGCTCTAGGCAAAAAAAGCGAATCGATGAGAAAACATACCATGCATGCGGCGCTGCTTCTCGCAATTCTTGGAATTGGTGGATCATTTGGCGGTCTGATAAATATTATCACAATGCTTGGTGGTGGTGATGAACCGGCACGTCTCGGAGCATCTATCGGTCAGGCTCTGATGGCACTGATATGTATCTTTTTTGTGATTGCAGGAGTTAAGTCTTTCATCGATGCCCGAAAAAAACCGACAGCCGACACTAAGTTTGAAGACGGTGGAAACGACTAATTCTATCTGAGTAATACAGTATAACCTCAATTCTATAAACATCACTTAAAGGCGATTACTAAAGTAGACATGAAGTTCACCGTGGTAATCGCTTTTTAAAAACGTTTGCAATTTTCTTTTTTCAGATACATTATATTAAGTGACAGACCACAGTTAATTCAATTAACAGAATTTCGTTAAACCACTGCACGCATGGCACATCCGGCCCAGGAAGAGACAGTACAATTAGTAAAAGACATTTTCAGAACCTATCTAAAGGAGCGAAATCAGCGCCAGACTCCGGAACGTTTTATGGTGCTTGAAGAGATCTACAGAGCTGAGGGACACTTTGATGCTGACGATATCTTCTTCAACATGAAGAATGCCGGCACAAGAGTTTCAAGAGCAACAGTTTATAACACCCTTGATCTTCTGATTGAGTGCGGATTGGTACAGCGTCAGCAGTTCGGCAAGAACCAGTATTACTATGAGCGCTCGTATGCTTACCAGCAGCACGACCATATGATATGCAAGGAGTGTGGCGTGGTAATTGAGTTTTGCGATCCTCGTATACTAGAAATTCAGAGACTTATGGAGCAGATCCATAACTTTGAAGTTGAAGCACATTCACTCCACCTTTTTGGCAGATGCTCGGATAAAGAAGCTTGCGCAAAACGCAAAGAGAGCGGCGACAAAATTAAAACATTAGGCACTGAAAAATAGACTCAAGAGAATACTCTTGTCTCTTGTATAAACTTCCTTGCAGCCCAGCGACTTCCCCACCAACCCATCATTACTGCAAGAAGAATCACACCACCAATCAGAAAATACCACCTTCCGAAAGGCCAGGATAAGATCCCAATTTGCGGAATTAACCTCGGCACAATTAACTGAAATATTGCAAGTAAAGTT
>SKGY01000153.1 GCA_007117235.1 Balneolaceae bacterium | reverse complement strand
TATGGCTCACTCATTTGGGGAAGTTTTAAAGGGAGAAAAGAGAGAAACAAGAACGGTCGAATTGCTAGAGAACTTATTTCATTTAATAATGGACTTCATGAACTGCCAAAAAGAGTAGCTTCATTAATCGACTCAATCTACCTCAATCATGAAGTGACAAAAGTAAGTAAATCTGAAAATGGATGGTCTGTATCTACTCAACAGGGAGAGTTTGATGGATTTTCTGATGTGATAATTAACGCTCCAATAAGTAAATGGTCAGCAGAGCTGTTTCCTTTTGAAGTCGGCAAATTTGACGAGGTAAATTACCCGCCATTGTCTGTGATGCACATCGGTTATAAGAAGAGTGATATTGATCACCCGATGGATGGTTTTGGGTTTCTGGTGCCTGAAAAAGAGAACCGTGATATACTTGGTGCACTGTTTTCATCCACACTATTTCCGGGAAGGGCTCCCGATGATTGTCACCTGTTAACCGTTTTTGTTGGTGGCGGACGCCAGCCCGAACTCGCAGCTATGGATAGTGAACAACTGCTGAATGTGATTGAGAAAGATTTAAAAGATTTTATCGGACTAAAAGGTAAACCGGTATTTAAAAACCACGTCTATTGGCCAAATTCAATTCCCGCATATCACGTTGGTTATGATGAAATCTTACAATCATTGCTTAAGATAGAGGTAGAGAACCCGGGTATTCACTTTGCAGGTAATTATAGGGGTGGTGTATCGGTGCCTGACTGCATTAAAAACGGGATTTCTATTGCAGAAAGGCTGAGTTCTGATAGCGATTAAACTTCTGCTCTCGATGAAAATGCTTCCAGAACCTGTTGTAGTACGCTTTTCCCAAACATGGTAAGTCGCTCTTGTCTGCCAAATGCCAAGAACCGAAGGAGCATTCTAAGATCGTGCATTAACAGTGGCGGATCTGTAACAAGCGTTTCATTATTGATAACAAAATCCCAATCGATTGATGAATCAAACTTTACACCGTGTTTCTCCATCGACATTTTATAGATGTTGGCAATTAAACCATAGCCGATTGTTGACGGGTGTAATCCATCAAGACTAAATATTCCTCCTCGATCTATTTTTCCGGTTTTGTCATCAATGCGCAAATAGTCTGTAGAAATTCTGGGGCGACCGTTCTCATCAACCAAAAACGATGTTTTCGGATTCTTTTTTAGAGCCCGTGTAAACTCATCGGGAAAGGGATGAATTGTATCAGGCTGTTGCCGCCGCCGTGCTGCTGCCCGCACATATCTTCCCACAGGCACAACAATAAATCCGAACTCTTCTGCAAGATTTTGGATAATCTTATTGTACTGATCAACGGTTTGATCAAGCAAGATTGCGTCGGAACGGGTTAAGTGAGGATGATTTTCAGGATTGAAATCCTCATCCCAAATCCAGAATCTGGCGTAATAATCGAAGTATCCATCAGTAGGATTTGACCGATCCAGATTAACACCACGAATAGCAGGAGGGATAGTGACGTAAGGAATGGTTGGAACAAAGACCCTTTTTATTTTTAATCGCCCGATTTTTCTGTAGAGCGTTCTAAGTTCTTGCTGAAAATGTTCCGGCCTAAAAACCGTGCATTTTCGTTTAGAGTATGGAGCGTTTAAATCAGACTCCTCAGACATCAAAATTGTCAATTTTGTAGCCGCACCTACAATGTTATTATGCCCGATACAGATAATAAGATTTTCAATGCCGCCATCTTTTTGAAGCTGCAAAACATTATCAACCATGGTTCTTTTTTTAAATTCATCTTTAAACGATGGATTCAATACCATTCTGGCGGTTGTATACATTGCGTTATCCGGCAACACATTAAAAACGGAATATCTTCCTTTATTCTCTCTGATATATTCCCGGCTATGAAATTCGTCGATTAACCAGCAATCGCTGATTGAAAATCCCCAAATGCCCTGATTATGAAACGGTGTATTTCTTTCAATATTTAAAGGCTTGAGCTGACCTTCCCAGTACGATTTTATCCGCTTCAATGTTTGATAGACATATCGTCCTGCCTTAACGGAGTTCCAGAGTGTGATCTCACTGCCCATCTCTTCTTCAAGCCCCCGAATCAGCACCTCCATGTTGATTGGTATACCGGCCTGCGCCGAAAATGACGGCATATCAAACTGAATTTCATCATTCATTGCCCGGGCAAGGATTGCAGGGAAGCTTAAATCTGTTCTATAAATGCCACCGTTTTTAAATCCCTGGGCCATACTATCGCCCATGGCTACTAAACGATGTTTGTAAGATGTATTTCTAAAAAACACGATATGAAATGCTTACTTTATGGATGCAGACGATATTTTTATGTTCGCTCAAATTGTGAGTTTTACGGACGCAAACCGAACTCAATACACTCTTAAAATCTGACACCAACAATTTATAAATATGTCATCAAAAACAAACCGACTTCAGGAATTTCGTGATGAACGAAAAGTGATGAATGAGAAAGTGATGAATCTCGACCATCTCGGAATAAAACGCTTTTTTAATTTAGACAGCAACACTTATAAAGATGGGGCTTTGACTACACAAACAAAAGAGTTGCTGGGATTGGTAGCGTCTACTGTACTTCGCTGTAATGATTGCATCGATTATCATCTCGAGCAGTGCGCGAATACAGGATCATCCAAAGATGAAATTGTTGAAGCACTCAATATCGCATTGGTAGTGGGGGGAAGTATTGTAATACCGCACATGCGCCATGCTATAAAAACAATTGAGCTTCTCGAAGAGGAAGGAAGTTTATAAGTAAGTCTTAAAAACGTGCCTTTCTATCGTTATTTCAAACGGAAATGGTTGCTCAATAGGCCGTTTCCGGATCGCTGGCTAAAACTACTCGAACAGAGAGTTCCTGTTTACAGGCAACTTCCCTCTAATTACCGGGAGAAGCTTAGAAAGCATCTGGTCATTTTGATGGATGAAAAAAGGTTTGAGGGTTGTGGCGGACTCGAAATGACTGAAGAGATGAGAGTGGTAATTCTGGCCTACGCATCTGTTATGATTCTGGAGGAGACTGCAGATTATTACGCCGGACTGCAATCAATCTTGGTATATCCATATGATTATCAGGCTCCAGTTTACGAAGTAGATGAAAACGGTTTTGTAACCGAAGGGTTCGAGCATCGAAAAGGGGAGTATTGGGGAGGCGGAAACATTGTACTCTCATGGCCTGAAATTGATAAACAGCTGTATGAAGATGATTATGAAGGCAATTTGATATACCATGAGTTTTCACATTTACTGGATGATAAGTATGGATTATCTGCAGGGATTGATCAAAATGATCTGCCAATTCGAGATGATGAGTGGACTCATGTGCTCGCGAAAGCCTATAGAAGACTCAACCAGCGAATGTATGAAAACAGGGATTCTGTATTGGATATGTACGGAACAGAGAGTCCGGCTGAGTTCTTCTCTGTGTCTACAGAAGCTTTTTTTACGAAACCGGATGAAATACACCGCGAAAACCCCGACCTTTACCGAATGCTGAATCAATTCTACAAGCTTGACCCATTGCGTTGGAGAGGTTAACAAGAATTTTAATTTACACACCATATTATGCGACATAATGATGTTATCAAAAGTATCCGCTACACATTAAATCTTGATGATGTAGAGATTGCTGAAATCATAAAAAAATCTGACTATAACCCAACACGATCTGAAATTACCGCTATATTTGAAGATGATGATGGTGAAGGTCCTGATTCATCCGACGAACTGATGGCTCATTTTCTTGACGGACTCATATTTCATAAAAGAGGAAAAAGTGATAAACATCCACCTCAGCCAATTCAGATTCCGGTAACCAACAATACAGTGCTAAAGAAACTTAGAGTGGCATTTACTCTTCGTGAAGATGATATCATGTCTATTTTAAAAAAGGCGGGATTCAAAATTAATAGTCCGGAACTTAGTGCACTTTTTCGAAGGGAGGATCATAAGAATTATCGTCCGGCCGGCGATCAGGTAGTTCGATATTTTCTCCGTGGTTTAACCATGACTCACAGGCCTGAGTAGAAGATCAAACTGAAAGCATCGGCTAAAAAAACGTTACCATGAGCTCTAGAAATTCACACTCTGTAAATATTCTTGAAACACCGTTTTCGACGGTTACATCGAACGGCCACTGGTTTCATGCGACAAGAGATACAGTAAATAAATATGTACCGGGACTTCTGAAGAAGTATAGCTATGAAGATTTGATAACTAAGTCTGTTACCTGGATCGACAGCGCAGACTCTATCGCTATGCTGCTCTACTTCGCACTGGCATTTACAGTGAATCCCTGGATAGCTATTATAACGGCTCCCTTGTTTCACTATTGGTGGTATCACAACAAAAGTGCGTTTGTGAATATCCCTTTTCTCACGGTTGTAAATCTAATCAATAAAGATCTTTTTCAACTGTTGATTGCTGCTGTCGCTCTGAGCTTTATGGGAATTAGCGGCATGTATCTGGCCGTAAGCTTTGGGATACTCTACTTTTTTCTTTTCAAGGTGAGTCTGCTTCGAAGGCTTTGGGACAAGCTCGATCAGTCATCAAAAAAAGATAAACTGCCTCTAAACGACAGGGTGCTAAAGATGGTTTTGATAAAGTATGCACTGTACGAAAATATGCCGCCTGTTGAAATTGAGCGGCTCGAAAATCACGTACGGCAAGCAGTCATTGATTTTAACACCAAAAAGAAAAAATGAAACCTGTCCGACTGATCATCGCCCGACACGGAGAAACCGAATTTAACAAAAATGGATTGCTTCAGGGGAGAGGAATAGACGCTCCTTTAAACGAAACAGGAATACAGCAGGCAGAAGCAATTTCCAACTATCTGGACAGATACGAGACAACGCATCTGATTAGCAGTTCGCTGAAACGATCATGGCAAACTGCCGAACCGATCCAGGTTAAGACGAATCTTGACGTAAATAAAGTGAAAAACCTTGACGAGATGGATTTTGGCATTTTTGAAGGAGTGTCGTACAAAGAGGTTTCGGGTGAACTGAAAGATATTCAGGAGTCATGGATTAATGGCGATGTGGAGAGAGAAATTCCTGATGGAGAATCACCCAGAGGCGTTTTTGAACGAGCTAATAGTTCGGTTGAAGAGTTGCTATCGGGAGCTGACTCGTCACAGATGGTGTTGATACTACATGGCAGATTAATTCGTATTTTGTTGTCCGAATGGCTGGGATACGGATTGAAGAATATGCACAAAATTGAACATCAGAACGGGGCGCTCTACCAACTTGTTTATGATGGTAAGTTCAATCCCGTCTATCTGAACAAGACTGACCATTTATTACAAACAGAGGAAAGCCGGTAATTATCGGTGAAATGAATTTATATTATGAGTGAAAAAGTAAGAAATATGTTTGCTGATATTGCCGATGACTACGATCGGATAAACAGCATATTATCGTTTGGCGTACACAACGCCTGGAGAAAAAAGACCGTGCTCGAAAGTGGGGCAAAACCGGGCGATCGCGTACTCGACTGCGCTACAGGTACGGGAGATTTGGCCCTAGAGTTTAAAAAAACCGTTGGGCATGACGGCTACGTACTCGGTACCGATTTCTGTAAAGAGATGATCGAGCACGCTCCCGGTAAGGCAGATCAGAAAAAACTGGTTGTTGAGTTTGAAGTGGCTGACGCAATGGATCTGCCGTACGATGATAACAGCTTCGACATCGCCAGCATCGCGTTTGGAATTCGTAATGTTGATGATCCGTCAGTATCCCTAAAAGAGATGGCGCGTGTGGTTAAGCCGGGCGGAAAAGTTGTAGTTCTTGAGTTTGGTCAGCCAAAAGGTATGATTAAGTATCCATACCAGATTTACAGCAAGCACATCATGCCGGCTGTTGGTGGATTCATTAGCGGCAATCGCGATGCCTATACCTATCTTCCCGAGACAAGTGCAAAATTCCCTGCCGGAGATGCTTTTTTGAAGCTTATGGAAGATACAGGAGCATTCGCCTCGCAAAAAGCCTTTACGCTAACGGGCGGCATCGCTTACGTTTATGTGGGTACGGTGGCTTAGAATTCTTATATTCTTCGTATTATAACAGCCGATATTTAGTGATTTGATAACTTACGATATCGATACTGAGAACTATATAAGCCGTTTAATTCAAAAATTTACTATCCATGATGTTAATCGAAGAGATTAAGAATTACATCCCACATCGCTATCCATTTCTGTTGGTAGATCGTGTTCTTGAGCTGGAAGAAGATAGAATTGTTGTCGTCAAAAATGTGACGGTTAATGAAGAGTTTTTCAATGGTCACTTCCCCGGCGCACCAATCATGCCGGGTGTTCTCCAGGTTGAGGCCATGGCACAGGCCGGTGCACTGATGATCATGAAAAATAAGGTAGATGATCCCGAGAAGTCACTTATGGTATTTACAGGTATCAGAAATGCGAAATTTAGAAAATCAGTTGTACCGGGCGATCAGCTAATTATTGAAGTGAAACTTGAAAGTCAGAGAAGAAACTTCATCACTATGACAGGTACAGCAAAAGTTGATGGAAAAGTAGTTTGTGAGCTTGAAGCTTCTGCAGCCATTGTACCAAAAGAGAAAGCATGAGCACTCAAAAATCATCTTCCCGTCCCGAGAAAGTAACTACACAAACCGTTGTAGAGATGAAAAACAACGGACACAAAATCAGCATGCTCAC
>SKGY01000204.1 GCA_007117235.1 Balneolaceae bacterium | reverse complement strand
GAAAATGTGGCTCGAGTCTCCTCATGTTCATTCTTGCCGTGCACAACGAGATTATATCCCTTTTTACCAAGCTGACTTCCCCGCTTCCAAACCTTTTCAACAAAGGGGCATGTGGTGTTGTATTGATAAGGATTAATTCCTTTGGTCTTCAGTTTCTCTTCAATCTGAAGGGTTGTTCCAAATGCAGGAACAATAACGATGTCGTCCGAAGTGAGACTATCAATGGGTATTCTTACGCTTCCATCAGTTTCAAAGAGAAATTTGACGCCTTTTTTAAGTAAATCTTCATTCACAGTAGGGTTGTGAATCATCTCGCTGAGAAGGTAGATGTTCTTTCCGGAATTCTCCTCAACGGTTCGGTAGGCGATATCGATCGCATTTTCCACACCGTAGCAAAATCCAAAATGACGGGGAATCAAAAATGTTGCCGGTCCAAAATTTAACTCGGAAGGTGCAAGTTCCTTTTTCCGCGGATCCATCACCTTGTTGGCTTCTTTAACTTTTCGGATAACCGGCGATTTGTACATGGCCGGGATATCAAACTCTTTACGTGCCATTTGGTAGTATGGGATTTTAAATCATTTAATTGGGTCGGCAGACCACTAAGTACAGTTAATAACTCCTAAGATACGAAGGTTAAGAGACAAACACGTTGGAGACATGAATGATTCAATGCAAACATTTAAATTTCAATGGAGAAAAAAGATTTAATTATGCATTATCAATAAAACCAATAAACTTATGTTCTTATGGAATTAACGATTATTATTATTCTCGTCATTTTGTTTATAAGTCTAATCATTTATCAGGTTCGAGCTGAGCAAGCATGGAGAATGAGTAATCACGGTTCAACAGTAATTAACGAGAAAGATCACTACTACTTCCTGGGATTATACTTCAACAGATCAGACAGGCGAATCTTTGTATCGAAAAAAAGTGGCGGTGGTCTAACATTCAATTTTGGGAATCCGATTGCATTAGCACTGTTATTAATAATAATTGCAGGTATTATATTTTTACTCACTTTTTAGATATCTAATTGCTGCTAAACCATTCTAATTAATGCACCCTACATATTTTTACCTGTTCAGAAATATCAATTTAAGCTCAAATTGATGTACATTCCTGTTCTGAAATTTCAAACACCATTTTCTATTATATGAACGCTTATTACTCTTCATCTCTTTTCGCTCTTATTTCATTTCTACTATTCATTCCGTCATGCACATCATCCGATCAAGTCGATTTTTCAGTTGAGTATGAAAAGTTCACGCTTGATAACGGACTCGAGGTCATTTTTCACAAAGACTATTCAGATCCTGTTGTGGCCGTTGCATTAACAATCCACGTGGGATCAGCCAGGGAGTTGCCCGGAAGAACGGGATTTGCCCACCTTTTTGAGCACCTTCTCTTTTTAGAATCAGAAAATCTGGGGCGTGGCGGTTTGGATGAGATGAGTGCACGCATTGGGGGATCAGGAGCAAACGGATCAACAAGTCGCGACAGAACGAACTACTTTCAAACAGTGCCCAACGACGCACTTGAAAAGATGATCTGGGCTGAATCAGATAAGATGGGATTCTTCATCAACACAGTAAATGAGATGGTATTGGAGAAGGAGAAGCAGGTCGTGAAAAATGAGAAACGGCAGCGGGTTGACAATGCTCCTTATGGTCATACAGGATATGTGATTGGTAAAAGCCTCTACTCTGAAGATCACCCATACAACTGGCAGGTTATTGGGTCACTCGACGATCTTCAGGCAGCAACTCTTGATGATGTGATCGATTTTTACAACAGATGGTATGTGCCGAATAACGCTACACTTGTCATAGCCGGAGATTTTGATTCGGATCAGGCGCGTGAGTGGATTCACAAGTATTTTGATGAAATACCAAGAGGTGAAGAGATTGAGCCGATGGAGGTTCGTCCGGCAGTTTTGGAGGAGACCAAAAGGCTATATCACGAGGATAATTTTGCGCGACTGCCTGAGCTACGCCTGACCTGGCCCGGTGTTGAAAACTATCATGATGATGCCTATCCGCTTCAAATATTGACACAGCTTTTAGCGAGTGGCAGAACCGCACCACTATATGAAGTATTGGTTGAAGAAAAGGAGCTGACATCAGGTGTGTCGATGTTTAGCAGCAACTCCGAACTGGCTGGAGAGATCAGCTTGATGGTGAGGGCTTATCCGGGCACAGAACTTGATGATGTACTACTTGCAGTTGAAGAGGGTTTGGGGAGATACGAAGAGAATGGATTTACAGAACAGGACCTTCAGCGGGTAAAGGCAGGTATAGAAACACAGTTCTATAATGGATTATCAAGTGTTTTGGGTAAAGCGTTTCAATTGGCGCAATACAATATTTTTGCCGGAGATCCCGGATATGTTATCGAAGATATTGAGAAAACCTTAGCAGTAACTCTTGAAGATGTTGAGCGTGTTTACAACAAGTATGTTAAAGATCAGCATTACGTAGCAACAAGCTTTGTGCCTCGGGGCCAAACCAATTTGATACTTGCCGGTTCAGTTGAGGCTGAAGTGGTTATTGAAGAGATTACAGAAAGTGGAGAAGGAGAACAATTCGAACTTCCTGAAGACACAGATTTTGAACGAACCGCTTCGTCTTTCGACAGAACAGTTGAGCCGCCATTTGGGGAAGCTCCTGAAATCTCGGTTCCAGACGTTTGGCAAGCAACTGTTAATGAAAGTGTAAACGTTTATCTGATTGAACAGCGAGAGCTGCCACTTGTTCAGTTTAACATTCGAATTGATGGAGGACAGCTTTTTGAAGAGAATGAGAAGGCCGGTGTTTCCAACCTGCTTGCAGATATTATGATGCGCGGCACAGAAAGAAAAACTGCTGCAGAACTAGAAGAAGAGATTGCACTGCTTGGAGCAAATATCAGAGTAAATTCCGGTCGGCAATACTTTACAATTTCAGGTAATACGCTTGCCAGAAATTTCCGATCTACGATGGATATTGTGGAAGAGATTTTATTAGAGCCAAGATGGGATGAGCGTGAGTTTGACTTGGCAAAACAGAGTGTGTTGAGTCAAATAGCACAGCAGCAATCTAACCCCAACAGCATTGCCGCAAATGAGTTTAATAAAATCTTATATGGAGAAGATAATATCCGATCAATAAGCACACTGGGTACGGCCGAGAGCGTAGAGTCCATTACGATGGACGACCTTAAAGATTATTACAGCAACTATTTAACTCCATCACTCGCCAATATTCATGTGGCCGGAGCTGTAACAGGCGGTGAAGTTACAAGGTCACTACTGTCACTTATTGCCAGGTGGGATGACAAGGAGGTAGAACTTCCAATCTTTGAAGAGCCCCGGGCACCTGAAGAGTCTGTTGTATTTTTCTATGATGTACCAAATTCTGCTCAGTCTGTGTTAAGAATTGGTTATGTGGCGCTAGCTGAAACAGACGATGACTACTACCCCGCTTCTGTTATGAATTACATTTTGGGTGGAGGTGGCTTTGCTTCACGGTTTACGCAACAACTGAGGGAAGGACAGGGGTACACGTATGGAATCCGATCCGGATTTAGTGGATCTAACATGCCGGGTCCGTTTACAATCAGTTCAAGTGTACGTAGTAATGTTACTTACGAATCGATTGCTTTAATCAAAGAGATACTGGAAGAGTATCCCGATACATTTTCAGAGCAGGATCTCGAAAACACGAAAAGCTTTTTGCTTAAAAGTAATGCCAGAGCATTTGAAACACTTGGAGCAAAATTGGGAATAATCGAAACTATGAGTGCAAATAACTGGTCGGCCGATTACATTACCGAAAGGCAACAAGTGGTGCGTGATATGAGCCTTGAGGAGATTAGTGAACTTGCCCGGGAATATGTCAATCCGAACAAAATGTTCTATTTAGTGGTTGGTGATGCCAGAACGCAACTTTCAAGGCTTGAAGCTTTGGGGTATGGAGAACCGATTTTACTAAACTAATTGTATTAACTATTGGTACGCAGGTACCACCCTATTTTGAAGTTTGTTAAGCTTTGAATAGACTTAGACGTCAAAACAAAAAATTTCATACATGGAGTTAAGCGAATATTTAAGCGGCATTCAGGATTTTTTGAGTCTTCAACTGTTTAGTCTGCAGGATACACCGGTCACAATTATGTCGCTGGTTATCTTTATAGTTTTCATCACTTTTTTCCTCTTCTTAGGTTCATTTACCCGAAGATTTCTGCAGAGTAAATTACTGGACAAGTTTGAAATAGACGCCGGCTTGAAGTACACGCTATCTCGCGTTGCTCAATATATAATCGTTGTAATTGGTCTGCTTATATCATTCCAGTTTGTAGGAATAAACCTTACAAGCCTGGCTGTAATTTTCGGTCTGTTATCAGTAGGTATCGGTTTTGGATTGCAGAACATTACCGCCAATTTTATTTCAGGCTTAATAATAATGTTTGAGCGGCCAATCAGTGTGGGAGACCGGGTTGATGTGAGCGGTATTGAGGGAGATGTTACAGAAATAAGTATCCGCTCAACAAAGATCAGAACACTGAATAATGTGTCAATCATAGTGCCGAACAGCCAGTTTGTAGAGAATAATGTTGTAAACTATTCTCATGGTGATCCTACATTCCGGCTCGATATAAATGTTGGAGTTTCATACTCCTCAAATTTAGATGATGTGTTAAAAGCACTAAATGAAGTGGCAGAAGGTCATTCTAAAGTGATGAAGAGCCCGAAGCATCAGGTACATCTGACTAACTTTGGTGACTCATCATGGGATATGCAACTCAGGGTTTGGATACCGAATGTGAAAGATCGCTACGTGTTGAGAAATGAATTTCATCAGGCTATCGTAAGGAAGTTTGAAGAGATGGATATTGAGATACCATTCCCTCAAAGAGATCTGCATGTTCGGTCGAGTGTGAATCTTCCGGTTGAGAATTCGTCTTCAGAGTCTTAGGCCACAACAAAGTTCAAATCAAATTTTGAGGTAAAGCCGCCAAAGAATGGTTCCGCTTTGAATGAATAAATTGGTGATAAGATCAAACTCCTTTGATGTAATCAGAGTATTTCTCTTCATCACCACATACCCAAAAACTTTTGCATCATCCGGAATTTTTCTACCCATCTTTAAGTATTCTCTATCTGTGATGGCATAAATGGGAATTCCGATTTCACCGGGAAGTTGCTCCTTTTTCGAGGCTTCCTTAAAAATGCCTTTATGATCTTCACCTATTGCGTGATTTGAAAAGTAGGGCTGCTTCTCTTCTAAAAATTCATGGAAAGTCTTCTCTTTAATCAAGTCTTTTGGCCCAAAAATATGGAGCGGTTTATTTCCGAGCCCCATAATCATTCGTGGTTCTGAATCGTGAAGCGTCCAGAAAAAGGTATAGTTGATTTGAAATATTGTATTCGCCATAGAGCACAATTTTCTGGATACAGTAAAAAAATCTCCGACCTGAACCTCCTCCATCAACTTTTTCACAAATTCTTTTTTGTTCAGCTGAAGTTTGTCAGACAAGTTGCCTGTATCAATTGTCGTAACCAGTTTGGCGTTGATGAGCTCAACAATCTCATCACTATTTTCCTTGAACAGTTTTTTGTCAATAAAATCAGCAGCGCCGAGGTCTAATGCATTTTTCTCTTTCTCTACAGTTGGAAGGCTGGTCATGATCAAAACAGGAATATTTTTCCTTTGAGAATCCGTAGTAAGTGACTCAAGAAACTCGAGCCCATCTACACCAGGCATGTGAATATCTGAGAGGATAAGGTGGAAGGTTTCATCTGATAGTAAATCTATTGCTTCCTGTGCGCCATATGCATGATGCAACTCGAAATCATCACCAAGAATTTTCTTGGTTATAAGATGCATCATCTTATCGTCGTCAATCACAAGGATTTTATAAATCATAAGCTCAAACTAACTTCACGAATTACATATGACCCCATGGTGCAGGCGGGACATTCTCGAGGGGTTCGGTGAGATCAAAGTCCACCCTCCAGCTCCAGGTTGTATCACGAATGGTGCCATAGGTGTACCGAATACCCGGTTCAATTTCTATTCGCCAGCCACGGAAATGGCCCATCTCTTCACTTCTCTCAACTGATTTAAATTCTTGTCGCAGTGCAGACCCTTCACCAACAGAGAAACCACCATACATGGTGAAATCGTCCTCTGTGCCATCCCGATAACGGTGATCATGACGAATCTCTAAACCGTCGTCATGCTTTGTAAATATCCAGGTTCTGGAGCGATCCCAATCTTCTTCCTCTTCAAGCTCTATGTGAAATGGAGCGAGAATCTTGTCATCATCGCATTCACGAAAATGGACAATCAGCATTTCGGTACCGGTTAACATCTCGTCGCCTTCAGGTTCAAGTGTCAGTCCTCCGGGGTAGGCATTACCGCAGTGTTCAGCCAATGCATCATAAAAGAGTTCAAAAGATTTTTTATCGGGAGTTGAAGAGCAAGACACTAACAATAAAGAAGAAATGAGAATCAGTAGCTTTGTCATGATATAAGTTTTGGTCATTTATTAATCGGCAACTTACAAATAAAAATAATGAGTTAAGTCTTGTTTGATTATGAATATGTGATCACTTGTTTGGAAATAAGCATAGAAATTAAGTACTCCAAATCACCATTTTGGTGTAATAATTGAACATTCTGTTTGAAACATTAGAATTTTTTAATATTTTAAAATAAAT
>SKGY01000144.1 GCA_007117235.1 Balneolaceae bacterium | reverse complement strand
GAATAAAAACAAAAAAGGCTCAATCTGTTAAAACAAATTGAGCCTTTTGTTGGAGCGGGAAATCCCGCAGTTGCGGGACGACCCTCACCTTGGTCCCGAATGGGTCGGGACTCTACCACTGAGCTATTTATGAAATTCATTTTCATCAGACGTAATCAGTTTCTTAATAAACACTTTGCTTTTCTGTCTTTTGATGAAGTTTTCAAACTGAATAGCGTCAGTTTTATTTTTGAATGATTTTATAAAGCACATTGACCAGGGAATTCCGGGTTTGGTAGATGGACTCATTCCATTATTGTGCTGATCTACCTATCAGAAGGTGAATTTGAAGTGTGTCCCGTGTAATACTTATCTGTTGACGAACTAAAAAGGATATACGTATAAAACATAGCTCTTGAATATGCTTATTAAACAAAAAAGGCTCAATCTGTAAGAACAAATTGAGCCTATTGTTGGAGCGGGAAACCGGATTTGAACCGGCGACCCTCACCTTGGCAAGGTGATGCTCTACCACTGAGCTATTCCCGCTAGTATTTAAAAGCAATAAATCAAAATCGTTGGTAAGAGACCCTCACCTTGGTCCCGAATAGTCGGGACTCTACCATCGAGCTATTTTCGCTTAATCAAGACTTTAAATATAAAGCCATTTCACCGTTCTTTTCAACACTTTTTTTGAATTTTGTCTAAAACTTTTTTATTGGTGATTCTCTCTTTTATGGTTAAATCATCAGGAATTTTAGGTCTGTCGCGATATCGGTCAACAACACAAATAAACCCCAGTTCTTCGTTTTTATCTGCATGAAACTGGTGTATTGTTTCGGGTGAAATGTAAATCACATCGTGTAAATCTAAATCATGCAGCTCATTTCCAAGTACAAGCGTTCCCGATCCGCGAATAATTACGACGCTATGAGGGTGTCTGTGTAACTCCAAAGATGAATAACCGCCGGGTTGAATTTCAAAGTATCGGGTTTGTATGTTTAACTCCTTAATGTCATCACCAAGGAGTGAATAGCGATGAATATCCTTAAAATTTTGTGTGTCAGTTTTATACACTTTTCGATCAACACCCTGCCAGGTGAAGTCGGATGATTTGACCACTTTTGAACCGTTACTCATAGTTTTTAAGTTTCTGTTGAAATTCTTTTGTAGCTGCTTCAATCCCGCCGGGGTGCTGATATAAACTTCCACCAATCAGAAATATGGTGTCGTTGCCATACTGATTCATCCACTGGTTTACGGAATCTCTATTAATTCCACCACCCGGAGTAGGAAACGATCTATTAAATACTCCAATCTCTGATCGACATGAATTATTAATATCCTTGCATTCGTCAATCGTAAATGAAAATCGCCCACCTGCATTAGGATAAATTACTGCATCAGCTCCAAATGAGCGCCATAGCTTGCCATAATAAAATGCAGCTGATATGCCTTGGTTAGAATGTATAACGAATGAACCGGAAAAAGCGGGATGTGCCATTAGTGGAATTTCGCCGATTTCGGCTAATTCACTCAGAATTTCTAATCCGGAGAGTTGAGGAGAAATAACAACGCCATCAGCACCAAGGTCGTGAGCAGTTTTATAACGTTCAATAACTTTTGATGGGGAACAGGTAATATTTGGAAAGTATAAAGTGCGTTTTCCACTGATGTCTTCTCCCTTTTTGACGGCACGAACACAGGATGCGACCCTGCTATAAAATGATGCCGACCCCTGATTAGCCAACCCATGATCATCTTTGATGATATCAATTCCACCACGAGAGAACTGATAGGCACGTTCAGCCAGATCAGATGGGGAAAGACCAACAGGCTTGAGAGCAGTGCAGCTAAGTGGCCTGTCATTTACGTTTAACCCTTTTCTTATTCCTGAAATACCGAATGATGGTCCGGGAAGAATTTCATTTAAATATGAATTCTCAACATCAATGAGCTTAACATTCTGCTGTATTGAGCTGTTACCAAAGAGTACATTTAAGAATTGCGTTCGATCATCATCAACCAGAAGTTTAGAGTATGAGACATTTGCAGCCCAAATACATTCTTCAATTTGGTTGAGCGAATTAAGTGTTGCAATAGAATTGCGAACATGATCAGGCACGGCGTCGAGAGGCATCTCAACTGACTGTTCGATGCATAAGTTAGCTGCTGTACGCTCAGCTTCATCCCGGCTGGAAGCAACCAATTGATAAGTAGCCGAAAAGGAGTCAGCTGTTGACATGTTATTCAGCTTCGTTATCGAATAATGGTCTCAGAGCGTTTCGGCCCGGTTGAGACTATAGTGAACGAAACACCAATGAAATCTTCTACAAATTTTATGTATTCGCGCGCCTTTTCCGGGAGATTATTGAAATCAGAAATATCTCTGGTGGATTGTAGCCATCCAGGAAATGTTTTATAGACTGGTTTAAGCTTTTCGACCTCGTGAGAGTCCAGAGGAAAAATATCAGTTCGCTTACCATCCAATTCATAATGTGTACACACACTAATTTCTTTGAAGTCATCAAGCACATCGAGTTTAGTCAAAGCCAACTCGTTCATTCCATTCAGTCGAACAGCATATTTGAGGGCAACCAGATCTAGCCAGCCACATCTGCGGGGTCTACCGGTGGTTGCACCAAACTCCTGGCCATTTTTGCGAAGTTTTTCACCTGCTGAATCATCAAGTTCAGTAGGAAATGGGCCATTACCAACCCGGGTACAGTACGCTTTTGTGATACCAAGCGAGTGAGTAATTGCCGTCGGTGGAATACCACTTCCAGTGCAAGCGCCGCCTGCTGTTGGGGATGAAGATGTAACGTAAGGGTACGTTCCATGGTCAACATCAAGTAAACTTCCTTGAGCACCTTCAAGAAGAACTGATTCACCATTTTCTAATGCATCGTGCAGCAGTTCTGTTGTATTGCAGATGAATGGCTTTATCGCTTCAATAACAGGTTTAAGATCAGCGATCATCTTTTTGGCATCAAGATGATTGTGACCATAGACGTGCTCAAGAGCATTATTAATATCGGAGAGATTACTCTGAACTTTATGCTCAAGAAGCTCTTCATTAAGTAAATCGCTCATGCGAATACCAACTCTTGAAACTTTACTTACATATGCGGGGCCTATTCCGCGCCCTGTAGTTCCGATCGCATCTTTGCCGCGGCTTTTTTCTTTAACCTGGTCCAATACTTTGTGGTAGGGAAGAATTACATGAGCAGAACTGCTGATATAAAGCCTGTCTTTGAGATCAACATCGAGTGTTTTTACCTCTTCAATTTCTTCTACTAGAGCGATTGGGTCAATTACAACTCCGTTTCCAATAACACATTTGGCATTTCCGTTAAACATACCGGATGGTATGAGATGGAGTACAATCGTTTTGTCGTCAAATTTAAGTGTATGACCGGCATTAGCTCCACCTTGATATCTTACAACGTATGAGGATTCAGCACTTAAGCGGTCTACAATTTTTCCTTTTCCTTCGTCGCCCCACTGGGCACCAATTATGATTCTTACAGGCATATATTCCAAAAAAAAGGAGGTGTTGTTTATACACCTCCTTTGATAATTAATTAGAGTGTATCACTATTTTTCATCGAATGAAGCGATTGCCTCATCCAGTGATTTAAAGTGCTTAAATACGGTAATAAGCTTAGTTACGATGAGCAGGCTTTCGATCTTATCTGCTGCATTTGCAATACGCAGATCTCCACCAGCTTTCCTCATTGTTGTAAGTCCACCAATTAACATCCCCAATCCGGATGAATTCATGAACTTAACTTTACTAAGATCAACCACGATGTTTTTCTGTCCTTTTTCGATCAGCTCATGAAGCTTTTCGTTCAGGCTTACGGCATCAGGGCCACCCATTACATTACCTTTGAATTCAATGACTACACAATTGTAGCGTTCAGAAACGTTGAAGCTCATAAATTTTCCTGTTTAAAATGTTGGGAATTAAACGTTAGGCTTTCTGTTTTTTCATCGCTCTTTTTTGCAATTCAACAACAAGCGAGCTGGCAACAAACAGAGAACTGTAGGTTCCCAAAATAACCCCTAAAACCAAGGCAAATGCGAAACCTTTAAGTACCTCACCGCCAAAGATAAACAGCACAGATACCACAAACAAGGTAGTTACCGATGTGATTACCGTCCGGCTTAGAGTGTCATTCAGACTTTTGTTAATCATATCTCTAAAAGCCATTGTCTTGTATATAATAGAGTTTTCCCTGATTCTATCAAATACAACCACGGTATCATTTAACGAGTACCCCACAATGGTAAGGAAAGCCGCAATGATTGCCTGATCAATACTTACATCGAATGTTGCGAATTGAGCCATGATGGTAAAAATGCCCAGTACGATTAGTACATCATGGAAAAGTGCAGCAATTGCCCCGGCTGAGAAGTACCAGCCTTTGAACCGGATAAAGATGTAGATAAAGACGACTGCAAGCGCAAAAAAGATTGAATTGACAGCCCCGCGTCGCAGATCTTCAGCAAATCGAGGACCTACAAGGTCAGTTTTTTGAACTACTACTGAATAATCCGGATACATCGTTGCAAATGTGCTCAGAATGAGGTCACGGATTTCGGTCACATCACCTTCATTATCTGTTCGCAGTAGAATTTCGCGATCAGATCCGAAAAGTTTTATCTCCGGTGCGCCATCAAGAGGTTCTGTTAATTCAGACCGAATGTCCACAACATTTACAGGGTTGTCGAATTCAAAGACGTATTCCTTACCGCCTTTAAAGTCAATCCCGTATTCGAGTCCGAAAGTAAAAATGGCAATGATTGACATCACTACCAGTGCTCCTGAGATTGTGTAAGCAATCTTCTGTGCTTTTATAAAGTCAAAACTTGGTGTTTCAAACCATCTCATAATAAAGTCCTTTTTAAGTGTTTAGATTCGTGAGTATTAACCGAAGTCAACAACGCTGGCTTTTTCTCTTGTGAGGTAATCGACAATAACTCTTGTGATTACAATCGCACTAAAGAGTGATGCGACAATACCTGCCATCAGCGTAATAGCAAACCCTTTAATCGGGCCTACACCAAAACTGTAAAGGATAATTGCTACGAAGAAAGTGGTTACGTTCGCATCAATAATCGCACTCATGGCATTCGAATAACCATTGTCTATAGCTGCACGAAGGGTTTTACCTCCCCGCATCTCTTCACGAATCCTGTCAAATATCAGTACGTTGGCATCCACCGCCATACCGATGGTCAATACAATCCCTGCCATACCGGGCAAGGTGAGTGTGGCCTGGAAACCGGCTAAAATCCCCAATATGAAGATGATATTAAGTATCAAGGCTAAGTCAGCAATTGCACCTCCTGTTCTGTAGTACACAATCATAAAGATTGCTACAATACCCAATCCAAACATAGTGGAATAGAGTCCGGCTTTAATGGAGGCTTCACCTAATGAAGCACCTACCGTTCTCTCTTCAATAATATCCAATGGAGCGGGAAGAGCACCGGAGAGCAAAATGTTTACCAAATCCTCCGCTTCCCTTACACCGCCAATTCCTGTGATGGAAGACCTGCCGTTGTTGATCTGGCTTTGCACAGTTGGGTATGATTCGATATAGCCATCAAGTACAATAGCTACCGGTCTACCTATATTAGCACCTGTAATTCTCGACCATCGTCTTGCTCCTTCCGAGTCCATACTCATAGAAACTTCAGCGGCATTTGTTGTAGGATCGAATGCAACTCTTGCCTCTGTGATAACATCACCGGTAAGTTCAATCTGACTTCTAACCGCGATCATTTCATACAGACTAACGCCTCCATCAGTGGCAATAGGCCGTGCACCCCATAGCAATGTGGTATTTCGTGGAATGAGTCGTTGAACGTCTTCCTGCTGTAATAACCGATTTACCCTGCTGGTATCCGGGCCACCTGCATATCCAAATGAATATTGGGAGGTTCCCTGAAAGTTGAAGATGTTCAAAAGATTGTCTCTCTCTTCCATCTCTATATCATCAGATTCTTCAGCTTCTGCAAGCTGCTCCTGAAAGTACTCGATAACTTGCTGCTTAGCCGCATTTACTTCTTCCGGTTCTGCAACCATTCGAAATTCAAGACGGGCAGTACCACGGAGAAGATTGCGCACACGTTCTTCGTCATCAACGCCGGGGAGCTCAACAATAATACGGTTGGTTCCCTGCTGTAGAATTGAAGGTTCAGCTACACCAAAACGGTCAACCCGAGATCGGATAATTTCCATCGCACGGGTTACAGCTGAATCACGCTGGCCTTTTAGATAAGTAGCTATTTCACCATTCGTTGAACGGCGAGTGATGTTTTCAGCATCTGATCTGTAATATCGGCTAAGCATGCCATCAGGGTTTCTGTTTTCAAACTCTGACACAAATTCATCAACAAAGTCAGATCGTTGCTGTAGTGCTCTTTCAGCGGCTGTGTCAATAATTTCCCGAAGTTCATCGTCAGCGAAATCGCCGGCCAATTCGAAAATCAATTGCGGCTCACCAACTTCAAGTGTTACATACATACCACCCTGAAGGTCAAGTCCGAGAGATAAAGCGCCCTCTCTAAGTCTCTGTAATTTTTGTGCGTTATCACTTTGGTAGCGTATCAGTTCAGTCTCCGTCAAACTATCCATGTGGCGCTGTTCTAAGTTCCACTGGATTGTTGGAAACAGGTACCAACCTGTCATAAAGAGAAAGACAACGATACTTCCGATT
>SKGY01000155.1 GCA_007117235.1 Balneolaceae bacterium | reverse complement strand
GTATAAATGCAGGATTAAAAGTAAAGCTGCTCGACCTTAAATCGGATGATTCCGACCGGCCAAATAAAACGGTTGAAGAGAATATTCAGAAACTGAAGAAGATGAATCCGGCGCCACTGGCTGATCCGAATTGGGCAGAGCGAATTACACCCGGTAATTTCGAAGATCATCTGAAGTGGGTAGCCGACGCCGATTGGATCTGCGAAGTAATTGTGGAGCGCATGGACATCAAAAAGGATATGATGGAGAAGCTCGAGAAGGTTCGTAAGCCAGGGACCATCGTCACCTCCAACACATCAGGACTGCCAATTTCTGAAATTAGCGAAGATGTATCTGATGAGTTTAAAGCCCATTTTCTGGGCACACACTTCTTCAATCCGCCGCGATATATGAAGCTGCTGGAGATCATCCCGACCAAAAGCACGGATGATGCAATTATGGAATATATGACCGGTTTCTGCGAGAAGATTCTTGGAAAGGGAACAGTTATTTGCAAGGACACGCCCAACTTTATCGCCAACAGGATTGGTGTTTTTTCGATGGCCTCAATGATGCCGTGGTTTTTTGATGGTAAGTTTAGGGCTGAGGAGATAGATTTTCTGACAGGGACACTCACCGGCTACTCCAAAGCAGCAACATTTCGGACTGCCGATATGGCCGGGCTTGATGTACTCAACCATGTAGCCGAAAACCTGTATCCAGCCGTACCGGATGATGAGCGTCGTGAAGCGTTCAAATTGCCGGATGGATTCAAAAAAATGGTAGAGAAGGGTGCGCATGGAAATAAGAAGGGTCATGGGTTCTATAAAAAAGTAAAAGGAGATAAGGGCAATGAGTACCACGTAGTAGATCCTGAAACTTTGGATTACGAGAAGCAACAGGATGAATCGTTTGAATCTGCAGAAAAAGCAAAAAAGGAATTTAAGACATCCGGCGAGCGGCTGAAGTATATTGTCAGCCAAGATGATAAAGCCGGTAAATTTTTGTGGGAGATCCATTGTGACCTGCTTCTCTATTCTGCCAATCGGATCCCTGAAATCACTGAATCGGTAGAGGCGATCGACCGCGCCATGCAGTGGGGTTTCAACTGGGAGCTCGGGCCATTTCAGCGATGGGATGCGATCGGTGTGGAAGAATCGGTCAAACGCATGGAAGAGGGGGGACGAACCGTCCCTGACTCAGTGAAGAAAATGCTGAAAAGCGGGCGCTCATCATTCTATAAGGATGATGGTACCGTGTACAATCTTGCAACCGGAAAGGCGGATAAACTGACACCACCTGCTCGAGGAGCGATCACCGCAGCGGCCCTGAAGCGCAACGGCAAAGAAGTCTGGGGCAACAAAAGTGCCGGACTGTACGATATGGGCGACGGCGTTGCACTGTTCGAATTCCGGACCAAGCAGCAGACACTGGGCTTTGAACTGGTGAAGTCAGTTGAGGAAGCTGCAGAGATTGTGAAAGAGCAGTTTGATGCGATGGTAATCGGCCACGACCACGAGAACTTCAGCTATGGCGCTAACCTGGGTGAAGCAGGTCAGGCGCTGCAGAGCGGAGATTTTGGTAAAGTTAAAGAAGCTGTCGAGAACTTCCAGAGAGTAGCCGTGGGATTACGATACCAGCCGTTTCCGGTAATCGGAGCAGTATCAGGCCGATGCTTTGGAGGTGGTGTTGAGTTTATGATGCATTGTGATAAGGTGGTGGCGCATCACGAGTTCTACTGCGGCCTGGTTGAGCTGGGCGTTGGTCTCATTCCCGCAGGTGGTGGTACCAAAGAACTGTTGCTCCGTGCCATGGAAAATGTAAAAGAGGAAGAGGATGTCGATCCATTGCCGTATCTGAAAGATGCCTTTAAAACTATCGGCATGGCAAAAGTATCCGATAGCGCCCAAAAAGCGAAACAACTTGGCTACCTCCGCGATACCGATATGATTGTGATGCACCGCGATCTGTTGCTGTCCACCGCCAAACAGCAGGCAAGAGCAATGGCTGATGCAGGTCATCGTCCGCCTGCCGAACCAAAAATCAAACTGCTGGGTCAAACCGGTAAAAGCGTGCTGGATGTTACCGTTTACATCATGACCGAAGCCAAATGGGCATCACCCTACGACAAGGTGCTGGCCGGCAAAGTCGCCGAAATTATGACCGGTGGCGACCTCAGTGAAGCGCAGGAAGTGCCGGAGTCCTACGTTCTAAAATTGGAGCGAGAAGCCATTTTAGAGTGCTTTCAAGATGAGCGGACTCATAAAAGAATGGAGCATATGTTGAAGACGGGGAAACCTTTGAGGAATTAGTTGTGGAGAAGTCCCCCTTTGAAGGGGGCAGGGCAACGGAGCGTTCAGCGACGTGCCCGGGGGATGACCGAAAGGGCTTGGGATTGTGGTTGATTTAGAATCTTTATCAACGCTCCGAGAATCATCCCCCTGATGTAAACGCTGAACGCGTTTACATATCCCCCCTTCAAAGGGGGACTTTTGAATTCCAAACCATATTAAAAACTTGAACCATGAATAAAGAAATCGTCATCGTAGCCGCCAAACGAACCGCATGCGGAAAAGCAAACAAAGGTTCACTCCGTTTCACACGTCCCGATTCGCTGATGGGTGAAATCATCAAAGATCTCCTGAAAGAGGCACCAGCCGTAAAGCCGGAGATGGTGGATGATCTGATCGTTGGTTGTGCATTTCCGGAGGCATCACAGGGGATGAATTTGGCGCGTCAAGCTGTTTTTTTAGGTGGATTGCCGGATTCGGTTCCGGGAATGACCATCAATCGGTTTTGCTCATCGGGCCTTCAAACCATCGCTATGGCTGCTGATCGAATTATGGCGGGAGGAGCTGAGATTATGATTGCCGGTGGGGTGGAGAGTATGAGTCAGGTACCGATGGGCGGAGTGTCATTTCAGCCCAATCCCGACTTGGCTGATAAACGGCCGGAGGTCTATATCAACATGGGATTGACAGCGGAGATTGTGGCAGACAAATACGGTGTGAGCCGGCAAGACCAGGACCGTTTTGCGCTCGAGAGCCATCAGAAAGCAATCAAGGCGTGGGAAGAAGGATATTTTGAAGAGCAAATTACCCCGATTGATGTGGTACATAAATATGTAATGGCTGATGGAGAAGTTGCGGAAGAGAATTTCACATTTAAAAAGGATGAAGGTCCGCGAAAGGATACCAATCTTGAAGCGTTGGGTGGACTTCGTGCTGTATTCAAAACGGGAGGTTCGGTCACAGCCGGAAACTCCTCCCAGATGAACGACGCTGCTGCCGGGGTGCTGGTAATGAGCCGTAAAAAAGCGGATGAGCTCGGTCTGAAACCAATTGCGAAATATTGCGGTTTTGCCGTAGCCGGTGTGGCTCCGGAGATTATGGGCATCGGCCCTGTGGAGGCGATTCCGAAAGTTTTGAAGCATACAGGATTGAAATTGGATGATATTGATCTTATTGAACTCAATGAAGCATTCGCGGCGCAATCGCTGGCCGTTATCCGCGAAGTTGGTATTGATCCAAAGAAAGTAAACATAAACGGTGGAGCGATCGCGATGGGCCATCCGCTTGGGTGTACCGGTGCCAAGCTCACCACACAGATCCTCCACGACCTTCACAGGCTCGATAAGCAGTTCGGCATGGTAACGATGTGCATTGGTGGCGGTATGGGTGCTGCGGGGATATTTGAGAGGGTTAAGTTGTGAGTATTAAGTAGCGAGTATTGAAAAGTGCGAGGACTAAAAGTCCCCTCTAGAGAGGGGATTTAGGGGTGTGTAAATCAGGGCTTTGAGCTTGAACAGGGAACACACCCCTCGCTTGTCAAAGACGGCTGCGCCACTTTATCTGCGCTTTTCCCCTCTCTAGAGGGGATTTTTGATCCAGCTTCAATTTTAATTTCAAGTCAAACAACCAAAAACCATGTTCAAAGAAGACACCCTTAAAAACGAAGTGATCCTCATTACCGGCGGCGGAAGCGGGCTCGGGTTATCCATGGCGAAGAAATTTGCGGAGCTGGGAGCGGATATCGCTATCTGTGGAAGAACTGATAAGAAATTGGAAAAAGCCACGGATGAGCTGAAGGAATTCGGTACTGAAGTGAGATATTACCCCTGTGATGTTCGTGATTATGACGCGGTGGGAGAGATGATCAATTCCATCATTAAAGATTTTGGGAAATTGACCGGGCTGGTAAACAATGCAGCCGGAAATTTCCTGAGCGCATCGGAGGATCTTTCACCCGGAGGTTTTAAAGCCATTGTAGATATTGTGCTGCACGGAAGTTTCAACTGCACGCACCATTTCGGAAACTATCTGATCGACAACAAACTGAAGGGAAATATTCTCAACATTGTTACCACTTACGCCGAAGACGCCGGGTCGGCATTTGTTCTGCCATCCGCCTGTTCTAAAGCCGGAGTGCTGGCGATGACCCGCTCCCTCGCATATGAGTGGGGTACCTACGGGATCAGGGTGAATGCAATTGCTCCGGGGCCATTCCCGACTGAGGGTGCCTGGACTCGCCTCTTCCCAACCAAAAAATTTGAAAAGAAATACATTGAACGAATTCCTGCAGGTCGCTATGGTGAACATGAGGAATTAGCTAACCTTGCTTCATTCATAATGAGTGATATGGCATCATACATGACAGGTGAGACGGTTACTATTGACGGCGGTGAAAAGCTTTCCGGTGGACAGTTTAACTTTATCGATTCGGTGATGTCGAGAGGAAAGTTAAAAATGGCTTTTAAGATGCTTAAGCTTAAGAAGTGATCTTGATTGTACTTAAGGCAAAAAACCTGTCTATATTTATTTAACTCTTCCTAATAGATTTTCCGGAAAATTTTGATGTAGCTAAAGTTTGTATAAATTCACAAAGATTTGTGTTCCAACCAGTTGATGGATTTCAAAAATTTCTAAAAGAAAATCTCACCACTATGACACCTAAAGCCTCTCTATCCTCAATTATTCTCATATCACTCATTTTATCTTGTACAACTCAAACAGAAAATGATTGGCAGATGGGTCCTTTTGTGAAATATCATAACAACCCGGTTATTACGCCACAGGGTGACAGTTGGGAAGCTAAGGATGTGTTTAACCCGGCGGCGTGGTCTGATGGAGAAACCATATACATGCTATATAGGGCTGAAGACTCAACCGGAGTAGGCATATGGAACGGCACGTCGCGAATCGGATTGGGGACCAGCAGCGATGGTTTCAACTTTGATCGGCGCCCGGAACCTGTGTATGAACCTGTTGATGATTGGGAATTGCCCGGAGGAGCTGAAGATCCGCGAATCGCTAAAATTGATGATACATTTTATTTGACCTATACCGCATATGATGGCGAAACGGCGAGACAGGCATTGGCCTCATCAAAAGACCTGTTGAACTGGGATCGTCATGGATTGATCTTCCCGGAACTGGGCTGGACAAAAGCGGGTGCTATTGTACCACAGCAGATCAATGGTCGCTATTGGATGTATTTTGGTGATACCAATATTTGGGTGGCCTGGTCTGAAGATCTGATTAACTGGAATCCCATCGAAGAACCTGTGATGAGACCTCGTGAGGGGATGTTTGACAGCGGGTTGATAGAACCAGGACCAACCCCTTTGATTACAGAACATGGTATTCTGATGCTGTACAACTCAGCCGATGATGATCTGGTGTACCGAACAGGTCAGGCACTATTTGATATCAATGACCCAACACGTCTGATTAAACGTTCAGACACCTTTTTTATGGAACCGGATGTTGAAATGGAGATAGACGGGCAGATTCCGAATGTGGTGTTTATTGAGGGTCTTGCAGAGCTGAACGGAAAATGGTTCCTATACTATGGTATGGGTGATTCCGGAATCGGTGTAGCTGTTTATGATCCCGGGCAATAATTATATGGACCGGTTTTCAGAAATTTGAGCTAAACGATTTTACCACTTTGTCATGTGACTTCTAACCTTGTCCACGATTCGGGATGTTAGAAGAGCATCATAAGGAGAGAACACAGTCTTTTTATTCATCTGGATTGATTTCAAAAACTGTGTTAGTGCCCATTCTGCAGTGTCTGAGGGATCAAATTTCTTCTCTTGTACAACTACTCTCTTATTCTCATTAACCCTGTACAATTTGACCACCTGCGACATCACATTACAATCTGCCATAAGTTGTCGGTTAGAGAAAATACGTTGATGAAAATCAACTGAGCCGAACGCTGAAAATTGTAGTGATGCGATTGAGGAGTCTTCAAACCTCAACGATAGATGGATCCCCAGAGGGAGGTTATTCACAAGTATTGGTTTTGACTCGATACGATGCACATTTCCTCCCAGCCATTTTACGATAAAGGCTATTTCGTCGATCCAATGGTGATCAAATTCGGGCACATTAACAGTATACTGAAGCGGACGCAGCTCCTTTTTGATCTGAATCAGTTCTACTCTGTCGAGCTGCTGCTGTATCCATTGGCTAGAAGAGGTAATACTTGGCCAGTGAGAAAATTGAACGGCAACATTGGCTTCCTCAGAAGTGTGGTATACTTTTTCTAACATCTCCTGATCATCAGGAAGTTTTGAGATAAGAAAACTGTGCAGACCCGCACGTATTGCATCGTGAAGCAGGTGTAGGTTATTTCTGGAATCATCAATCAATATCACAGCGTCAACAACGGGGTCGCTGAAAAGCTTTGTTGCGATGATAACCTCATTTACGACAGCAAGTTTTCGAAGATGCTTTTCCCAGGCATCAGCTCGCTTTTTTTCACCAATTACAGCTACTTTCATAGTTTAATTCTCCACAATTTTCAG
>SKGY01000022.1 GCA_007117235.1 Balneolaceae bacterium | reverse complement strand
TCATGGTATGATGAGTATTTCAGAATCTTTGAGTTTTTCGAAAAGCATTTGAAATAAATTAATTATCGGAGTGCCTGCATGGCACTCCAACCTAAATCAACAGAGTTCAAACAAGATCACAATGTTCGTCAGGAAGTTGCTGCTTATTTTAGTATTAGCAATCAGTACTCCTCTTCTGGTTTATTCGCAGGAAAAAGAGTTGCAGAAGCGTGATGTACGATTCACGTTCATCTACCCAATGAGTACAAATGGGATAGAGTCTACAGATTACACAGCAAGATTTTCTCTAAATCTTTTAGCCGGTTATCATGGAGGCCTTGATGGGTTTGAAATAGGGCCTGTAAATGTAAACAGGCACTACTCTCGTGGAGTACAGCTTGGACTTCTGAACGCGACAGGGGGAGTTATGGAGGGCGTCAATATTGCAGCTGGTGCCAATCTATCACAACTCGACATGACGGGTTTACAATTAGCAGGTTTTGTAAACGCATCGAGGGGAGCTATTCAAGGTATTCAGCTTGCCGGGGTAGCAAATTCCAACTGGCAAAATACATTGGGAATCCAGATTGCAGGTATCACAAATGTTTCTCGACAGGAGGTGCAGGGTATACAGATTGCAGGTATTACAAATGCAAATTACGACAATGCCCAAGGAGTTTATGTGTCTGGAGTTGTGAACGTAAATGCCGGCAGAGCTCAGGGATTTTTCTTTTCCGGGGTAACTAATTTATCCAGAGATTTTCAGGGTATTTCCGGAGCCGGTGTACTGAATGCAACACGATTTATGCATGGCATTCAGTTTTCAGGCCTCGCTAATGTTGCTTACAGTGCAACAGGTGTACAGATAGGATTGATTAATGTAGCAAGAGAATTTCAGGGTATTCCGGTTGGGTTAATCAGTCTTTATGGAGATGGTCGCCATAACATAGATGTCTGGACAACAGATGGGGGTTTTTCACACGTTGGTTTAAAATTGGGCACCAAGCATATCTACAATATGGTGTCAATTGGATATAATCCGCTAATTAATGATCGGGACGTCTGGAGCTTGGGCTGGACGATTGGTTCATATCGCGATTTGGTCGAAAGATGGGGAGACTCAAAATATGATGGGTACTTTTCGAAAAGTGATTTCACCATAAAAAATATTCAGGAAGGAAGAGCGGCAATTTCGCTCGACAATATGTACACATACAGATTTATGCTCGGTAAAGATTTCAGTGGCGGATTTAAAATGTATGCAGGGCCTTCTTTAAACCTGCTCATCTCTAAGGAAGACGTAGCCAATCAGTACACGTGGTACTCAATTATTTCCGGAACAACAAGAGACCGTGGCTGGCGAGTTTGGCTGGGGCTTTCAATAGGTATGCAGTTTCTTAGCCATTAATTCACTGCAACTCAAAAACATTAAGGGTATTCCCTACCTTTGAATCACTGCTCTCACCTATTTATATAAAACACTGTAAGTCATAAGTTTGCTTCTAATCCTTTAGATTGCTATTTGAGATATAGTAGCATTATTTTTTCCCATTAAAGAAAGTGTTAATCGGAGTTCATTTAAAACACCTTTTAAAATGAATCACTCTAAATTATTCGCGATTGCGTTCTCTGCATTTCTCATCGAAATCGGATTCTTTCAATTTAGTTCAGCACAAACGGCCGGTGATATTATCGAACGGATGGAAGAGGTGATGCACGGGGAATCTAGCATTGCTGAAATGACGATGACTATTGAAAGACCAAGATATACCCGGGATGTTAGTATGAAAGCATGGTCACTGGGCGAAAATTACTCACTAATTCTGTTAACCGCTCCGGCTCGTGATCAGGGCACAACCTATCTGAAGCGTCAAAATGAGATCTGGAATTATGTTCCTAATATTGACCGGACCATTAATATGCCGCCATCAATGATGTCGCAATCCTGGATGGGATCCGACTTTACAAATGATGACCTGGTGCGGGAAAGTTCTACTGTTGATGATTATGAGCACAGAATTCTACAAGAAGAAGAGTACAACGGCCGTAATGCTTGGGTGCTCGAACTCATCCCAAAACCGGATACCCCTATTGTGTACGGCAAGGTTTTGATATGGGTTGACAAAGAGCATTATATCCAGTTAAAAGTGGAGAATTATGACCAGCGTGATGAACTTGCTAATACGATTGAATTTTTGGACATAGGGGAAATGGGAGGAAGAGTTTTCCCGGCACGAATGGTTATGACCCCGGCTGACAAGCCCGATCAGAGAACAATTATGAATTATCAGAGCATTGAGTTCGACGTAGATTTAAGCGAATCGTTTTTTACGCAACAAAATATGAGGAGGGTTAGGTAACAGTTTTACAGTTTATCAGGGCCAACAGTGTGTCAGATTAGATAATAGGTAACGAATTAAACCTCCCCCTTTGAAGGGGGCCGGGGGGATGACCGCCCGGATAAATATCGCTGAAGCCATGAACAGTTCAAACTTGTACTACAACAAGAAATTGAAAGAATTTGCCCGCCGACTTCGTAATCAGGCTACCAAGGCTGAAGTGAAGCTATGGAATGAGGTTTTGCGTGGCAGGCAGATGCACGTATATACGTTTTTACGGCAACGCCCTATTTTGTACTTCATTGCAGATTTTATGTGCAAGGAATTGATGCTGATTATTGAGGTTGATGGATATACCCATGAATGGGAGGAACAATGGATATTGGATCAGCAAAGACAAGCTAAACTCGAGGAGTTGGAATTTACCATATTAAGATTTACAGATGAAGAGATTTTGAAAGACATTAGAAATGTAGAAAGGGTGATTGAATCATGGATTGAGGATCATCCCCCTGCCCCCCTTCAAAGGGAGAACTCCTTGGAAAATTAATAAATCATGTACCTAAAACTAGCCTGGAGAAATATCTGGAGGAACAAACGGCGGACGCTGATTACAGTCAGTTCGGTGATGTTTGCTGTGGTTTTTGCTCTCTTTCTGGAGTCGCTCGAGCGTGGAGCTCATAATGTCATGATCGACAATATGACCCAATTTCATACGGGTTATATACAAGTTCAGGATTACCGGTTTGAAGATGAGCCTTCACTTGATAACGCATTTTATTACGATGATGAACTTTCAGACCAGGTAATTGGGCTCGAGTCGGTCGAATATACAATCCCGCGAATTGAAACCTTTATGCTGGCTGCGGGGGCTGAAGCGACGCGAGGTGCTTTTGTGATGGGAGTTGAAGTTGACCGGGAAGACCGCCTCAATAATTTGAAAGAACGCCTGACTGAAGGCCGTTTCTTCGAGCCGAATGACGGTACTGCGGTTGTAACCGAAGGGTTGGCTAATCGGCTCAATCTGGCTGTGGGTGATTCTCTTGTACTGCTTGGGCAGGGACGATTTGGGATGACAGCATCCGGGCTTTATGAAATATCCGGCCTGTTGCGTCACCCCACCCGCGAGATGAACAACCAGCTTGTCTATCTATCACTGCCTGATGCGCAGTGGCTTCTTTCTGCTGATGATCATATAACTGCCCTGCTTGTAACACCTAACCGAGTCCGTGACACCGAATCGATTGCCAGACAATTGCGATCTGAACTTGAAAATGAAGAACTGGCAGTTTTTACATGGCGTGAGCTGATACCTGAACTGGTAGAAGCCCTTGAATTTGATCAGGCACAGTCACGCCTGATGATGGGAATCCTTTATGTGGTTATCGGTTTTGGAATCTTTGGCACCATCTTAACCATGACCCTTGAACGGATGAGGGAATTCGGCATCCTTCTTTCGGTAGGAATGCAGCGAATTAAACTCGCTTTAGTGGTCTTCATCGAAACCTTCTTTATCACCATTATGGGTGTTTTGGCAGGTTTTGTGCTGGGCATCATCCCAATTCTCTACTTCTATTTCAATCCTATTGAACTGGGAGGAGAAATGGAAGAGGTAGTTGCTGAGTTTGGTGTTGAACCGATCATGCCAACAGCCATAGCGCCGGATATTTTCCTCTGGCAGGGACTGATGGTTTTTATACTAACAACCATAATCTGTTTATATCCGACAATTAAAATCTTAACCCTGAAAATACTGGAAGCCTCGAAAACTTAGAAAAAAATATGCACCAAAAACTCCCCCTTCGAAGGGGGCTGGGGGGATGATCTCCCGAATTTAGATCATTGGACAAATGAACGATTCAAACTTGTACTACAACAAAAAACTGAAAGAATTTGCCCGCAGACTTCGTAAGCAAGCCACCAATGCTGAAGTGAAGCTATGGGATGAGGTTTTGCGTGGCAGGCAGATGTATGGTTATACGTTTTTGCGGCAACGGCCGGTTCTGTTTTTCATTGCTGATTTTATGTGCAAAGAGTTGATGCTGATTATTGAAGTTGATGGATATACACTTGAGTGGGAAGAGCAGTGGATATTGGATCAATCAAGACAGAATAAACTTGAAGAACTGGGCTTTACCGTTATTAGATTTACAGATGAGGAGGTTTTACAAGATATCAGAAATGCAGAAAGGGTCATTGAATCATGGATTGAGGATCATCCCCCTGTCCCCCTTCAAAGGGGGAACGCTTTGCCAAATCGTGTATCAGCGCGAAAAACTCGCGACTAAATAATATGAAAATGCTCTTATCCATATCATGGCGAAACATCTGGAGGCATCCGGCGCGGAGCGGTGTGCTGCTGATGGCGATTGTAGCAGGTTTATGGGCCGGAATTTTGGTATCGGCACTTACAAACGGCTGGATTCATCAGCGGTTTGTAAACCTGATTCAGGAGGAGATCACTCATGCACAAATTCACCATCCGGAATTTCGCACTGAAGGTGAGCCGTGGATGTACATCGAAAATTCAGATGATATCTTCTCATTCCTTGATAGAGATGAACGAATCCTCTCGTGGTCGGCCCGGGCACTTATCGGCGGTATGATTCAATCACCACTCACATCATCAGGGGTACAAATTCGGGGTGTGCAAACAGACCGTGAACGAGCCACAACCACCTTTCACGAAAATCTGACTGAAGGTGATTATCTCGACAGTGAGCTCCGAAATCCAGTACTGCTGGGTGAAAGGCTTGCAAACAAGCTAAATGTTGAAGTCGGAAATCGCATCGTGCTCACATTCCAGGATCTTGATAATGAAATTACCTCAGGCTCTTTTACTATTTCGGGCCTTTTTCGTACGGCTTCTAATCCGTATGACGAAAGAAATGTGTTTGTACGTGATGTTGATTTACAAGAGCTGCTCGGAGATGCAGTCTTCCATGAAATTGCAATGATGCTTCAGGATGAAGGCCTCAGTGAAGCGGTTACCAGCAATATCAACAACGAATTCGAAAATATTGTAGCAGAATCCTGGTATGAACTATCCCCTGAACTCCGCTATATCACCGATATGGGAGGAGGCTTGATCGTTTACATTATGGCTGTGATACTGCTGGCACTTGCCTTCGGAATACTCAACACCATGCTGATGGCCATTTTTGAGCGAATGCGTGAACTGGGAATGCTGCTGGCTATTGGGATGAACAAGATGCGGGTATTTTTTATGATCATGTTGGAGTCTGTTATCCTCACGCTGACCGGAGCGGCCGGCGGACTGCTGCTGGCATGGCTCACCCTGGAATATCTCGGGGAAAAAGGGATTGATATGACCTCTATGGGTGGCGATTCGATGGCGGAATTCGGGTATGATGCGGTTGTTTACCCCATCGCCTACTCCAATGATTATCTGACAACCATAACCCTCGTGGTTATTACCGCACTGCTTGCCGCCATTTATCCGGCTTTTAAGGCGCTGAGCTTGAACCCCAGGGAGGTAGTAAGAGAATAGAAAACTCCCCCTTTGAAGGGGGTTAGGGGGATGATCCTGTACGTATTGAAATCAGATTGATTTTTTTTAAATGACAAGTTTCACAACCAATCATCCCCCTGTCCCCCTTCAAAGGGGGAACGCTTTAACAAATTATTCAATAAGAACATAAAACCATGGCAATCATAACAACCCACAATCTTTCAAAAGTCTACAATCCGGATACGATTCCTGTTCATGCCCTGCGTGATGTGAGTCTCGAATTTGAAGAGGGTGAATTCACGACGGTGCGTGGCCCATCCGGTTCAGGAAAAACCACGCTCTTAAATATGATCGGTGGGCTTGATATACCAACAGAAGGATTTGTAGAGATTGATGGCACGCGAATCACCGGCATGAAAGACCGGGAACTGATTAACTTCAGGCTGAATAATATCGGGTTTGTTTTCCAGGCCTATAATCTGATTCCGGTTTTTACTGCTTACGAAAATGTCTCGTTCATCATGCTGTTGCAAAAGCGTGAAAAATCAGAAATGAAAGAGCGGGCAGAAGAACTGCTGACGGCCATGGGACTCAGTAAAAAATTCGACTCCCGGCCTAAACAACTATCCGGCGGTGAGCAGCAGAGAGTGGCAGTTGCTCGGGCATTGGCATCACGCCCTAAGTTCATTCTCGCCGATGAACCCACTGCAAACCTCGACACCGACTCCGCCATGAACCTGCTAGATATGATGGAAAAGATGAACAAAGAGGAAAACGTCACCTTTATCTTCTCCACCCACGACCAGCGCGTGATAGACCGCGCCCGGAGGGTAATTACAATGGTGGATGGTGCGATTTTTAAGGATGAAAGGAAATGACCCACCCCCAGCCCCTCCCTATGCCGAAAAGCACGCCACAAGGAGGGGTGAATTTTTAGAACAACTAAATGATGTTTATAAAAAAATCTAAGAAAAAGCTCCCCTCCTTGTCACGGCCGTTTTTTGGCCGGGATAGGGAGGGGTCGGGGGTGGGTCTTACCGCTATACTTTTTTTGCTCATTTCCCTGTTGAACACCACCACAACCCACGCCCAGACCGACAACCTTCGTATCAGCGGATATGTGCAGGGGATGCCTGTCTGGATCAGTGCCGATCTGCCTGAACCCTTCGAGAGGGATTCTTTTTGGGAGTACAGGCTTCAAAATAGGCTGAATTTAAGGTATGATATAAATTCCAGCCTCACGTTTAACTGGCAGATGAGAACCCGCTTTTTTGCCGGCGACCTTTTAAGTGAACTGAATGAAATACCGGGATTGTCATATGCTGACCTGATTGATTTTGATGACGGATATTTTGATTTATCGTGGATTATTGCAGATCAGGATAACTTTTTGATACACTACATCCCCGACCGCCTGAACCTTGACTGGTACAATAATGACTGGCGGGTAACGGTGGGCCGGCAGCGGGTGAACTGGGGGATAAATATGGTAACCAACCCGAACGACCTTTTCAACATCTACTCCTTTTATGAATTTGATTATCCGGAGAGACCGGGTACGGATGCTGTTCGAATTCAGCATTTTATAGATTGGGCTTCTCGTGTGGAGGTTGCCTTAAGTCCGGCCCGTGAAATGAGAAACTCCGTTGCTGCCGCTCTATACGGATTTAATACGCGCGGTTACGATTTCCAACTCATTACCGGCTATTTCAGAAACCGGTTTGCTCTTGGCGGTGGTTGGGCTGGAAGTATTCGTCAATCGGGATTTAAGGGAGAGGTGATGTTCTTCACCGATATTGAAATAAACCCGGCGGGCATTCGTGAAACCAATTTAATTGCTGCACTATCCGCCGACCATATGTTTGAAAACAGCCTGTTCCTTGTTCTAGAAGGTCTTTACAATAAAGAAGGCGGACGCGATCAGTTTCAGCTTCTGGGTGAGCCGCTTTCGGCCGACAATCCTTCATTTTCACGTTTCCAATTCACAGGGTCGGCGAGCTATCCCTTTTCACCGGTCTGGAACGGATCGCTGGCTGCAATCTGGTATCCTGATGAACAGGCCGTTTTTATCTCCCCTTCAATAACCTACTCCATTACGCAGAATATTGATGTTAACCTGCTATCGCAGCTATTTTTCGGGAGCGACGACTCCGTATTTTCTAATGCAGGAAGTGTGGCTGCAGGTTCACTAAAGTGGAATTTTTGAGATTCTATGGCAGAATTTGTCAGTAAGCACAAACTGTATTCAGATGGTATGCTGCAGTTTGCCGAATTAAATCTGAAGGTTTATACTTTATCAACTCTTTTCCATCAAATATAGATCATGATCCCGAAAAATATTCTGCGCTACATAATTCTAATCTCAACACTTTGTCTCTTTTCTCTTTTGATTGCCTGTCAGTCCGAGCCGCCAATTCTCATTGGGGCCACCATGTCAGAAACCGGTGCTTACAATACACAGGGAACAGCAGCTAAAAACGGTTATTTGTTATGTCAGGACCAGATTAATAACCAGGGTGGTATTCTCGGGCGAAACATTGAGTTCCTGATATATGATGATGAATCCAATACCGATCGGGCTATCGCACTTTATGAACAGCTGATTACCGAGGATGGGACAGATCTCATTATGGGGCCGTATGGCTCTACATTAACAGAAGCCGTGGCACCAACAACAGAACAGCATCGAATGGTTCATATTTCACCACTGGCGGCAACTACTTCCATTTGGGAACAGGGGCGTGAATACCTCTTTATGGTGCTGCCACCTGCCGAACTCTTTTTGGCGGGATTGATTGAGATGGCTCATGAAAGAGGCTTGAACCGTGTCGGAATTATTCAGCAGAATGAACTTTTTCCCAGAGCGGCGGGAAATGGCGCTATGAATTTGGCCACAGAAAAAGGGATGGATCTTGTACTCATGGAAACCTACACCACGGGAACAACCGATTTTTCGAATATTTTAAACCGGATTCGGGATGAGAACGTGGAAGTTCTTGCTATGGCAGCGTCCCCACTGGATGACTTTATTGCTGTGGTACGCCAGATGAAAGAATTGGATGTAAATGTACAGATGTTCGGCACCTCAGGTGCTGTAACCCGTTTCCAGGAAGAGCTGGGGGCAGATGCAGAATACGCTTACGGTTTATCAGCATGGGAGCCCGGACTACCCTATCCCGGCATTGATGAGTTTGTTGCAGCATATGAATCGAAATTCGATGTGGCCCCCAGTTTTCACGCCGCCGGAGCCTACGGTAGCTGTATGATTTTTGCTGAGGCCATTGAACTGGCCGGTTCGCTGGATTCGGACGCCATCCGGAATGAGTTGCTGAATCTTGAAACCCAAACCATCTTTGGCAACTATGCTGTTGATGAACGAGGCTACCAGATTGCCAATGATGGACTTTTCATTCAGTGGCAAGATGGTGAAAAGGCGATTGTGTGGCCTGAAAATACAGCAGAATCCCTCCCTCGATATCCCACTCCTCCGTGGAGTGCGAGATAACCCTATAACTCTGGTTCATAACTCTGCTGTAAACCGCCGACCTCCGGCAGCTCCACTGTCTAAACAAGGAACTCACCATATTATTCCGTACCTTTCAATTCACTTTTTAAAGCCCGGCTTTTTATTTGAAAGCGGGCTTTTTTCATTTTATCCCCTTTATGACATTTAATTCGCTGAATCTAACTGATCCAATCCTCAGATCATTAAAAGAAGAAGGATACACCGAACCCACTCCCATTCAATCTCAAGCCATCCCAATCGCACTCAAAGGTACAGATCTTTTAGGTTGTGCACAGACCGGAACCGGTAAAACGGCCGCTTTTGCAATTCCAATTTTGGAAATCCTGAGTAAGAACAAGAGTACAGATCGCAACAGAAAAATCAGAAGCCTGATTGTTACACCTACGCGCGAATTGGCGATCCAGATCGATGAGAGTTTTCAAAACTATGGCCGATATACAGGTCTGAACACCACAGTAATTTTTGGTGGTGTAAATCAAAAAAGCCAGGTTAAAAAGCTGAAGCAAGGGGTTGATATATTAACCGCCACACCCGGCCGTCTGCTCGACCTGATGAACCAGGGATTCATTTCTATCTCTGATGTTGAAATTTTTGTACTGGATGAAGCAGACCGCATGCTCGATATGGGTTTTATTCACGATGTGAAAAAGCTGCTGGCTGCACTACCTCGAAAGAAGCAAACTCTATTCTTTTCGGCAACCATGCCACCTGAGATTGTGAAACTGTCAAAATCGATACTTCACAACCCACAGAAAGTAGAAGTTACTCCCGAATCCTCAACAGTGGATGCCATTCAACAGGGGCTCTATTTTGTAGATAAAGGAAATAAGAAAAATCTTCTGATTGATGTTCTGCAGGATAGCGAAATCAAATCAGCACTTGTTTTCACACGTACCAAGCATGGCGCAAACAAAGTTGTAAAGCTTTTGAACGGAAGTAATATTCAGGCAGAAGCCATTCATGGAAATAAATCACAGGCGGCGCGACAGAAAGCCCTGGGTAATTTCAAAGATCAGCGAACCCGAGTACTGGTTGCTACAGATATTGCTGCCCGCGGAATCGATGTAGATGAACTTCAGTACGTAATCAACTATGAGATTCCGAATATCCCGGAAACCTATGTTCACAGAATTGGCCGGACTGGCCGCGCCGGTTCAGACGGAACAGCGCTCTCTTTTTGTGATGCGCAGGAAAAAGCTTATCTCCGCGATATCGAAAAATTGATCGGCAAAAAAATTCCTGTTGTTGATGAGCATGACTTTCCACTGGTAGACCATAATCCACCAGAACCCGAAAAACAACAGCAACGCAAATCTAATAAGAGCCGTAAAAACGGGCATGCGAAAAATCAGGGAAAGAGGAATTCAAGGCCAAAAGCCGGCAGTTCCAATAATAAAAGAGCCAGGCGCTAAGGATAACTCATTTCACTTGCTCAGTTCACCTCGCGCACAGTTCCACTGTGTTGCGAGCAAAGGCGGCTCTGCTGCCGACCGTAGTTTTCCACTTTATCAATTTTTACTCCATACTTCTGTAGAATTTCTCCAAAACTCTGTAAGCATTCTCCATTTTCCGGTTCTTGCTACTGAGAGAACGAAATAAGAAAATTCAGGAGATACTAGTGGGACGATCACGAAATCGAGTATATGACCCGGGCTATCCATATTTCATCACAAGCTCAGTTGTTGAAGGATACCCTCTTTTCGCCATTCCCACAGCTACACAAATTTTGTTAGACGCACTTCTGTTTCTTCAGGAAAAGAGAGATACCAAGCTGTACGCATTCGTCATTATGGAAAATCACATTCATATGGTATTACAGTCGGACGAGCTTTCATCCAAAATGCAGGCCTTTAAATCATGGACAGCCCGGGCCATTATCGATCTGTTTTCAGATAACGGACACTATCTGCACTTGTCCAAACTGAGAAAGGCTAAAAATCCATCCCACGCTGATTCTGTTCATCAATTTTGGCAGGAGGGCTATCATCCAAAACACATATATGGTGACAGAATGATGATTCAAAAAATAGAGTATATACATCAAAACCCCGTCAAACGCGGATATGTTGACCGAGAAGAAGACTGGCGTTACTCATCTGCCAGAAACTACCTTGGACTCGATGCAATAATTCCAGTTACCCTGTTCGAGCTCTGACTGCCAGCAGAGCTGGCTTTTCTCATCCGGAGCAGAGCTCCGAATGAGCTCGCGCGCAGTTCTACTGCGCCGTGAGCAACGGCAGCTCCTGCTGCCTAACGCCTTCGAATCATACCCGCAGGCAATTCTTCATTACTCTCACCCTCCTCAATCACCACTACCCCATTCACAAACACCCAGTCAAATCCTTCGGCAAAACTATGTGGTTCCTCGAAAGTAGCGGTATCCCGAACATGATCAGGATTAAATATCACCAGATCCGCAGCAAACCCTTCACGTATCAGGCCTCTCTGAATATCCACTTTTTCAGAGTCGGTAAGTCCAAGTGTCAAAGCCGGAAGTCCGCTCATTTTATATATCGCCTCTTCAAGTGACAGCAATTCCAGCTCATTAACATATTTCCGGATAATTTTTGCAAAGCTGCCGTAGCCGCGCGGGTGACGCATTTCCGGTCCGCCATCTGTGCTTACCATCACATAGGGGTCAATCAGGAATCGTTGCATCACTTCTTCATTCATCACAAAGTAGGCAGCACTCGCACCCTCGGGGCCAATGTCATCAATCAAAACGTCTTCAAAAGGTTTGTTCAGTTCATCTGCCACTTCCTTGAGAGTTTTCCCTGTCCAATGTCCCGACCCGAACAGAGTTGCCTCCGGACCATTTCTTAATTGAATACGATTTCGAAGGTACTCTTCCAGTTCAGGACGTCGGGCTTCAACCACTTCACCTAAATCATTCGGTGGCCGTGCCCACTCCGGGAATACAATCCCGATAGTGGTAAAACTCGCTATGTACGGATAGAGATCAGCCGTAACCTTCATTCCATTTTTTCGGGCTTCATCCATCAGGGCAAGTACTACTTCAGCACGGGCGGGGTCATTTGCATATACAATCTTCAGATGCGAAATATTGAGTTTCGCTTCTGACTCCTTTGCTACATCCAATATTTCAGTGATGGCTTCTTCGATACGGTCATCATCTTCACTTCGGACATGCCCCATAATCATACCCCCATGTTCAACAGCAACGGAAGCAAGTGATACCAGTTCAGTCATATCGGCGTAGCTTGCGGGCTCAAACTCCAGTCCGTATGATAAGCCGAATGAACCGGCACTCATCGATGCTTCAATAATTTCCTTCATCCTGTTTATATAGGAGTCACTCAGACTCCCTTCCCTTGGGGCATTAGTCAGGTTTCGAAGCGTACTGTGTCCTGTAAAATGGATCACATTGGGACCGGCTCCGATTTCATCAACTTCCCTCATCCAGCCTGCAACATCATCATCCCCGGGACTTCGGCCAATGAGTCCAAGCGTGATCGTGGTCACTCCCTGGGAAAGAAAATTATCAAACCGCGGAGTCTCCTGAGGTACCCCTCTTGAATGTGCATCCACAAACCCCGGAGCAATCACACGTCCACTGGCATCAATGATTTTGGTGGCTGTAATATTATCCAGATCAAAATCTCCGGACCGGACGATCAAACCGTTATTTATCAGTACATGCCCAGACATGGCTTCCGATCCGTTTCCATCGATAATTGTGCCGTTTTTAATCAACAGATCGTAATCCGGCCGAGTGCAGGAGATGGCAAAAAGAATTATAGTAAGTGCAGTAGTTAGTCTGATTGTCATATTCGCTTGTGGTTTATTTCTGCCAGCAGTGCTGGCTTACCTCTATCCGGAGCAGAGCTCCGGATGAGCGCGATGAGATCGCGCGCAGTTCCACTGCGCCGCGAGTAAGCCTCATGATCAGCTCCGCTGATCATGAGCTTCAGGCAGCTCTGCTGCCTAACGCCTACGAATCACACCGGCAGGTAATTTCGCATTTCGCTCACCATCCTCAATCACAGCTACTCCATTCACAAACACCCAGTCAAATCCTTCGGCGTAGGTATGTGGCTCCTCAAAGGTTGCCGTATCACGAACCAAAGCCGGATCAAAAATAAGCAGGTCGGCCGCAAAACCTTCCCGGATCAAACCCCGCGGCACTTCCACTTTTGCCGGATTTGACAGGCCGAGCGTTTTAGCGGGCAGTCCGCTCATCTTGTAAACTGCTTCTTCGAGAGAGAGCAGATTCTCCTCATTTACATATTGACGAATAATTTTGGCGAAACTTCCATATCCGCGCGGATGACGCATAGTCGGGCTGCCATCGGAACTGACCATGACGTAAGGATCTATCAGAAATCTTCTCATCACATCTTCATTCATCACAAAATATGCCGCTCCGGCTCCTCGCGGGCCAATGTCATCAATCAACACGTCTTCAAAAGGTTTGTTCAGCTCTTCAGCTACATCTGCAAGAGTCATCCCGGCCCAGGGTTCTGTGCCGAAAAGTGTAGCTTCGGGACCGTTTCTCATATTTACACGGTTTCGCAAATATTCGGCCAGATCATCCCGTCGGTTGGCCACTACTTCATCAAAATCATTTGGGGGCAGAGCCCAATCCGGAAAGACAATCCCGATTCCCGTGTAGCTGGCTGTATATGGATAGACATCCGCGGTTACGTCCAAGCCCTCATCACGTGCTGAATCCATTAAATGAAGCACGCTTTCAGCCTGTTGTGGATCGTTACCAAATACAATTTTGATGTGCGATGCCTGCACCCGTGCTCCGGATCCTCTGCCCTGATTCAATAGCTCAGTAACTGACTCTTCAATTTTGTCATCATCTTCATTTCTCATATGGCTTATGATAATACCATCCACTTCTGCCACCTCATTGGCAAGAGCCACAAGTTCATCCATATCAGCAAAAGTACCATGGTCATATTCCAGGCCTGTAGACATCCCAAATGAACCCGCTTCTAATGAAGCTCTCAAAATTTCCCGCATTGAAGTAATGTATGAATCATCCAGCCCCGGCTCTCGTGGAGCTTCTACCTCGCGGCGAAGAGTATTATGGCCCATCAGATGAACAATGTTTGGCCCTGTTCCAACAGCATTCACTTCATTCATCCAGCTGTCAACATTTCTACCCCCGGGACTGCTTCCATCCTGGCCCAGTGTAATTGTAGTGGCTCCCATCGATAAAAAGTTGTCAAACCGTCTTGTTTCAAGTGCATTGCCGTGAGAGTGGCTGTCGATAAAACCCGGAGAAACCACCTTCCCTTCTGCATCAATTACAATCTGTACCCTATCTGGATCTACATCCACTTCACCTGAAGCAACAATAATTCCGTCACGAACAAGAATACTTCCCTCATACGATAACTCTCCGGTTCCATCAACTATCACCGCATTTGTAATCAGTAAATCGTAATCATTATCATCTGAAACCGTACATGAAATGACCCCTAATAGAGTTGCAAATAGAATGGTGATTGTAAATTTATACATAGCAATTGAGGAATTTAATTTTTTTAAGACTGTGCCCCAATGATATAGTAGTTGAACTTGATTATCCATTATGAAAGTAAATATTAAACCTGTTCAATTGGGTAATGTGATCAATTTGGGAGATTTTAGAAGATGAATTACGTTACATTGGATAAATTTGTCTGATTTTAAAACTCAATAAACATGTTACAAAGAACTGTTTTGTTTGCATTGCTCATTATGTTTATAACAAACTGTTCAAGAGATGATCTTGGACCCGCTGCGGTTGCGGAAGACTATCACTCTGAGTTGGAAGAGTGGAAAATGGATCGTTTGGAAAGTCTGACAAGCCCCACCGGATGGATGAGACTCGCTGGTATGTACTTTTTAGAAGAGGGTGAAAACAGATTCGGCAGTGGTGATGATGTAGATATTCAATTTCCGGATGGCTCAATCCCCGAATTTGCAGGGACCATAACTCTTCAAAACGATATCGTTGTAATATCAGTAGCTGAGGGAGTGGATATAACCCATGACAATAATCTCGTGGATACCATGGTAATTTATGATGGTGAAGATGCTCCCGCACTTGAATACGGGTCGCTTGAATGGATCATCATTGAGAGAGAGGGACTTTTTGCAGTACGACTCTACAACAAAGAGAACCAAAAGGTTGATGAATTTGAAGGCTTTCCCAGATATGAGACCAGTTCAGATTGGGTGCTCAAAGCAAAGTATCATCCCGCACCTGAAGGCACCACCATACCAATAATTAATGTATTGGGGCAGCAGGTTGAAACACCATCACCCGGTACACTCGAGTTCATGATAAATGATAATATTTACACTCTTGATGCTCTTGAAGGAAGTGAAAGACTATTCATCATCGTTGCTGATCTGACTAATCGAACAGAGACGTACCAGGCAGGCAGATATATGTATATAGACTACCCTGAAGATGGCTCAAACTATACAGTTATTGATTTCAATAAAGCTTATAACCCACCTTGTGCCTATAATCTTTACACAACGTGTCAGTTGCCGCCAATGCAAAACAGATTGAATGTTGCGATTACTGCCGGCGAATTACGCCCGGTCGGTTGGGATGGTTTGACTCTCTGATTATTCTACTACTTCAAATCTGAGTCGGCGGTGTTTCTCCTGATTAGCCACCAAATCAACAATCTGAACTCTGAGATCGTATAGACCCGGTTGCAGGTCTGCAGTCTCAATTTCAAGATCTTCAATTACATTTCGATCTTCGTTAATAAAGTTCAAAGTAAGCACAAACTCAGATTGGTCTTCACGAGTCATACCCTGTTCATCAACAGGTAGTATTCGGTAGGTAAGGTCAAACTCAGTAAATTCTGTGACATCTGTTTTACGCTTGAGATTGTACACTTCAAAATGGAGTACAAGAGTTTTATCAACAGGTACAACACCATCATTAGCAACTACAAAATTAAAGGGATTGGTTTGTTGATCTTCCTCTTCAAATCCCAATATCAAATCTCCCATCTCAAGTGAATCCGTGTGGCTGACCAATGGCCGCTGAATCCTGAATTGAGAGCTGCCAAGCCCTCGAAGTGCATGAGAAAATGGGGTATCGAAAACAGTTCTCGTATCAGGGTCGTAATTCATTAGTTCCGCTGTTGCAGAGAAATTTGTTCTGTCTGTATGTCTGTTTACAAAAACAGAACGTGAGACATTGCCGGAACTACTGCGGGTTAGAATGAGAGAGGGATTATCCTTTTTCGCTTCTTTAATATTCCATGAATTATCGTACTCAATTAGAGTATGGTTTAGTTCATAGAAAGGAAAAACAGTAAGGATATTCTCACCATAAACCAACTCACGATCATTCTGTCCGCCAACTGAGTTTCGATGATAATCAATCAAAAAGGATTCCTGGGCAGAGCTTTCTAAATAGGTTAGAACGTATGGCTCTCCCTCTTCATCAAGAAATCGATACTGATAAACTGAAAGTGGAATTCCTGCAATTCGGCTTGTGTACTCCGACTTCTCAACAGGCGCCCTCACTGTTCGCTGATTAATTAGCTCGCGGCTTTCTTCTTTAAATGCCAAATCCATGCCTTGAAATGCCTGCAACCCCTGTTCAAGAACATTATCCTGAAGAGAGTTTAGCCGTTCATTAAAAAATGGGTCTACCTGAACCAGTTGTTCATAGTAGAGAAGCTGTAACATTAGTGCCGGGGTAATCCCAGCCCTTGTAAACTCTACTCCCTCCTGCTGTCGAACTCTTTCCGGGTGGTAAGCTCTTTCAGGAATAAAATCTTCGATGCTGCTCTGTAGTTTAAATGTATCTGTATTTACATCTGTACCAAAGATAAAAGGAATTGAAGATCGCGATTCTGCATCCAGGTTATCATAAAACCATACTTCATATTCCGGATATCTGTGAAATTCATAGATTGCATCCTGCAAACGGTCAATCATTCGCTGATCTTCCATCATCTGCATGTTACTGTCATCACGAGCCATCTCCTCGGGGTAATCACCAGTATATGGATTCAGTTGCCTTAGCAACCAATTACGCATGTTAAAGCTCTGCAGCGTAAAGATTCCATTTTGTCGACGATCAGGTTCTCCATATCGAATATAAATTAATGCTCTGTCGTCAGTTCCATATACAGTTCTGCTGTTCCGGGTAAAGCGCCTTTTAGATTCAGAAATGCGCTCCCAGTGTTCTATCAATCTTTCATTAGATATTTGTGAAGGCGTAGGATCTTGCTGTACCCAAAAGCCTCTCATGTCACTTCCAAGATTTCGGCTTTCTTGTTCCCACCAATTCACCCACTGTCTGTAGATTCCTTCTCCAATAATTGGACGCAATCGATTTATCTCCTGACGAATAGCTACCCGGCTATCAATGCCGGCAGCATCCACTAACGCACGGTAGTAAAGTTCCGTTGCTTGTGCGTAGTAATTTGTTCTTTTCTGCTCGGTTACCACCCTGATAAACTCAAAACCGATGCGAGCGTCAACACCGTTCACCGCATTGTAAGCTTCGTACCAGATATCAAGTGCCTGTGCGGTATTGCCGCGATAGAGCTCCTCTAACCCTCTTTCATACGCCCGTTGAGGCTGAGCATTAACAATTTCTGCTAAACCGAAGGCGATAAGAATTGCGAATAGTAACGAGTATGTCTGAACTTTAAGCATATGGCTGAACAAATTAACGCATTTTGCAAAAAATACCACCTTTACATTTTATATTACTCCCCGGTTTATAACTCATTTTTAGACTGTTCAGTATAGGAAATTTATTCGGGTTGCCCCCATTGTTATCAGCTGTATTGCAATAGTATTTATCATTGTGCTTCTAAAAAAACCCAAACACTTACAGCCAATCTTTGTGGGTACGAAATGGAGTAAGTTCATTTAGAATTTTTTTACGATGCATAAAGACCCTTAAAGAAAGTTCAATTTTTAGTACATTGTAGGCGAAGAGAACATGATGATTTTATGGCCAATAATTACCGAGCTTTAACACGTACATACCGACCGCAGACGTTTGATGACATTGTCTCTCAGGAGCATGTAACCAGCACGCTAAAGAATGCAATCAAACAAAATCGCATCTCGCATGCGTATATGTTTTGTGGCCCCCGTGGTGTTGGAAAAACAACAATGGCACGTGTATTGGCCAGGGCCGTAAATGAAATTGACCAGGATATTGATGGAGAAGCATTAAATCAAACGCTCAACATTGTTGAGATGGATGCCGCTTCAAACAGGAAAATTGAGGATGTGCGTCAACTGAAGGAGGTTGTAAGGGTTCCTCCTCAAAGTGGGAATTACAAGATCTTCATTATTGATGAAGTTCATATGCTCACTAAAGAAGCATTTAATGCTTTGCTTAAGACGCTTGAAGAACCCCCGGCCCACGCCATCTTTATCTTTGCCACTACTGAACCACACAAAGTACTCCCCACAATTCTGTCTCGCGTGCAGAGATTTGATTTCAGGCGAATCAGTGTTGAAGAGATTGTTGATCGCTTAAAGCACATCTGTTCCAACGAAGAAATCACAATTGATGATGAGTCGCTTCACATAATTGCAAAAAAAGCTGATGGTGCGCTTAGGGATGCTTTAGGCTTGATGGATCAGGCCATTGCATTTTGCGGTATGAACATCAGCCATGATGAGCTGCTGAAGGCTCTAAATGTGATTGGCAATGATCTGCTTTTTGAGTTTACTGATGCCGTGCAAAACAGGGATTCAAGCACCGGATTAAATCTCATTCATCGATTGATGAAGGATGGAGCCGATATACTCGAATTTTTGGTTTCCATGACGGAGCACATCCGAAATCTTTATATCGCCAAGCAGGGCGTGAATATGCATTTAGTTGAAGCAACTCCTGAGACTAAAGAGAGATACAAAGCAGCTGCAGGTCACTTTTCTGAAGAAGATCTTATGCGGATGCTTCATCTGGTTAGTGATGCTCAGATCAAAATTAAAGATGTTCAACAGCCACGCGTCCATTTTGAAATTTTAATGCTCAAACTCATTCACATGAGTCGTTCTAATGAGCTTAAAAAATTGATTGCCGGACTCGAAGAGTTAAAAAAAAACGGTAGTAACCAGGTAGCTCCACCTAAACTTGAGAAAACGCCATCCACTGTTTCCAATACAGAGACAAACGGACACACCTCAAGTCATCAAACAGAATCTACTCCAAAGCGTGATATTCCGGTTTCTGAGCCATCATCTAATGGTCAGGAGAATTTTCAGAATGAGCTACATGATGAGAATAAAGAGTCTGATCATAGATTTGCCTCAGTAAATGACATACCCGAATCTGAATCGAATCCACCCTCCTCAACTTACGAAGCTGACGATGATGACGACGACGATGACTCCATCATAAAACCCAGTCTTGGTTTTGCAAAAGGGATAAGCTCTTCAAGCAATACTAATTCAGTTGAAAAAGAAACGTCAGAGGTTTTAGAAACAAAAAAAGCCAGATCAATTACATCACTTCAGGATGTTGAAGCGAACTGGAATGAGTATCTTAATCAGCTGAAGGATAACGCACCGCAAATGCTCTATTTTCAAATGATGAGAGTTCAGCTGAAAGATCTCAAAGGCAAAGAACTTTTAATTAGTACAGATAGTGAATTTGCAACAAATATAGTTGAAGAGAATCAACAATTACTATCTACATATTTTAAAGAAGTTACCGGTGTTTTTATGAGAATGAAGTGCATAGTTGAGCGCGCTGAAACTAAAGAGAAGGAATCAATAAGTCCTTATGAACGTTTTAAAGAGTTACAGAAGAAAGATCCGCACCTGCAAACAATTGTAGAGCTTTTTGGAGCGGAGCTGGAGTACTAAATATCTACATGAATTTAACTTTTAAACTATACTTACTATGAATCAATTTAACATGGCCGATATGTTCGGTAAAATTTCAGACCTGCAGGGTAAAGTAAAAGAAGCACAAGAACGACTCGGTGAAGTAACAGTCGATGCTGAAGCCGGTGGCGGAATGGTTAAAGTTACCGCCAATGGTAAAAGAGAGATCTTGAGCATCAATGTTGACAGGGATGTCATTGACCCCGACGACAAAGAAATTCTGGAAGATTTGATCGTTGCAGGCGTTAATAAAGCTTTGGAGAAAGCCGAAGCAGCAGGTAAGGAAAAAATGCAGGAAGTCTATAAAGACATGCTTCCCGGTGGCGGAATGCCCGGCATGGACCTCAGTAAATTTGGGCTTTAATATAAGTCCCCTCCCCGAAGAATCGGGACCAAGTGTGGCTTGAGAGGGGATTTAGGGGTGTGTTCATTCAAGATTGACATTTAGTTTAACCAGAAAAACTTCACATGCCAGTTAACGATCTTCAATTACACATTTTCCTTTTTGATTATAGTTTTAAAAAAGAAATTCACTCATAACTGAATGCAAATAACATCCGAGGCTCTTGAGAGAGCTATTGAAGAGTTGGCGAAATTACCGGGAACGGGAAGAAAGTCTGCTCAGCGAATTGCGATTCATCTGCTCAAACAGACAGATGAGAAAGTACTCACCTTAGCTGATGCACTTATTCAGCTTAAAAAATCTGTTACCCGTTGTTCTACCTGTGGCACCATAACCGATACAGATCCCTGCTCAATCTGCAGTAATTCAAAAAGACAAAACGGGACGATATGTGTTGTTGAAGAGTTTCAGGACGTCTACCTGATTGAGAAAACCAATGAGTTTCTTGGTCGTTATCATGTTCTCGGTGGTATCATCTCTCCAATGGACAATGTGGGTCCCGATGATATCAGAGTTAAAGAGCTTCTACAACGTGTCGGCAATAGTGATGAACCGGTAAACGAAATAATATTGGCACTTAACCCGGACGCTGAGGGTGAAGCCACTTCTTACTACATAAATAAACTGCTGCTCAATTACGACATAAAGGTAACCCGTATTGCCTATGGTATACCCATGGGCACTGAACTGGAATTTATAGACGAAGCTACGTTAAGCCGTGCTTTTGCAAGCAGAACAGCATTTTAATCAACCAATAAAACAGACCAAATGAACACCTTATTTAAAATAATTACCGCTCATCTTCTTCTGTTTTCACTTTTTCTGCTGTGCTCAGATATATCAGAAGCACAGCGCGCCGGATATTGGCAGCAGGAAGTTGAATACGTTATGGATATCGATTTCGATGTTGAAACGAATAGATATCAGGGTCATCAAAAACTCACCTATCATAATAACTCCCCAGATGTTTTAGACAGAGTATTCTACCACCTTTTCTTCAACGCTTTCCAGCCAAACAGCATGATGGATGTGCGATCCCGAACCATAGTTGACCCTGATAGCAGAGTGCGCGACAGAATTTTCCATTACGATGAAACCGAAATTGGATATCAGAAAGTCGAGCGGATTACACAAAATGGAACTGAGGTAGATTTTACGATCAAAGGCACCATTATGGAAGTTCACCTCAATGAACCAATTCAACCGGGCGAAACAGTAGTATTTGAGATGGAGCATGAAGCTCAAGTACCACTTCAGACCCGACGTTCAGGCCGTGATAACGCAGAAGGTATTCGCTACTCTATGGCTCAATGGTATCCCAAAATTGCTGCTTATGATGAGATGGGGTGGCATGCAAATCCATATATCGGCAGAGAGTTTTTTGCACCGTTCGGTACGTTTGATATAAATATTCACATTGACCGCGATTATGTGGTTGCATCAGGATCCATTCTGCAAAATCCTGAAGAAGTTGGCTACGGATATGAAACTCCAGACATGCAGGTTCAGCGTCCTTCCGGTGAAAAGTTAACCTGGCATTTCAGGGCAGAAAATGTTCACGATGTTATGTGGGCGGCAGATCCCGATTATACCCATGTAACGGCTCAAGTCCCTGATGGACCACTTCTCAGGTTTTTCTACCAAACTGATCCCGTTGCTGAAAACGCTGATGAAGAGCGTCAAAGTGAACTCCTTGCTAATTGGGAGGCACTGCCCGAGTACACCATCAAAGGCTTTCAGTAT
>SKGY01000180.1 GCA_007117235.1 Balneolaceae bacterium | reverse complement strand
TTTAGCTCAAATCCATCTGAAACTGTACTCTTCCGAGATCAATTTCGTGCGCCGAAAAAGAGTAATGTGACGGAGTTTTTTGAATCATTAAATGGAAAAACTGTTACCGAAATTCAACTGGCTGATAATGACCGTATAGTGACCCTCCATTTTGAGAAGGAGTTTAAATTGGTTTTTCAACTATTCGGAAACAGCCCCAATGTTTTTCTGATTAAAGACTCTTTAATTCAGGAATCGTTTAAATCAAATAGCGAATTTGCCGGAAAACCCGAGCCTGAACCGCGGAAACCCAACCCGAATCGAAAAAAGCCGGACAACACCTTATCTGCTAAGCAAATCATAACTCGTTTATATCCAAAATTTCCAAGACATCTGATCTCATATATCATTGATGAGTATAATTTAGAAGAGAAGGATGTTGATGAGATTGATTCCATAGCAGGTAATATGATTACTGCTATTACCGAACGCCCTCAGTTCAGAGTACTTGAGGACGGTAATCTCTGTTTGATTCCGGAAGGTTTACTTAAATACCCCAACAAAAAGACGTTCGAAAATGTAAATGAAGCTATCAAGTTTACATACTACGAAACATCTAAAGAGCGTAGACTATCATCAAAATTAAGGACATTAAAGCCAAAAATTGAACAAACTCTGCAGCGAAATGAATCTACTATTACACAGTTGGAAGAAGCTGACAAAGGCTTGGAAAGAGCTGAGACTTATGAAAAGTACGGACATTTATTAATGGCTAATGCCCACATAAAAACCGACCCAACTCAGCAAGATATTACAGTTGAAGATCTTTATGATGAGGGAGCTGAGTTGACCATTCAGGTCAAACCAAATTTAAGTATCGCTGAAAATGCAAAGCGCTATTATGATAAATCAACCAAAGCTATTAGAAATGTCGAAGAGTCTAAAAAGCGACTGAAAAAGATTTCAGCTATCACTAAAGAAATCAGGTCACTTTTAGAATCCTTGAATGAAATTGAAAAAGTTTATGAGTTCAACGAATGGTATTCAGATAATGTGACTGACCTCAAACGACTTGGCATTTTAGCAAAAACTCAGCAATCGGAATCGCTACCCTATAGAAGAGTTACTATTGATAATTATGAAGTATGGATTGGTAAAAATGCCAAAAGTAATGATCGACTTATTACTGATGCTCATAAAGAAGATGTCTGGCTTCATGCCAGGGGTGTGAGTGGTTCCCATGTTCTAATCCGGATGAATAATCAAAAAGAGATGCCACCAAAAAGTACTCTCTTAAAAGCTGCCTCTGTTGCAGCTTGGAATTCTAAAGCAAGGGGGAGTAAATTAGCACCGGTCATCATTTCAAAGAGAAAATATATTTCAAAGCCAAAAGGTGCGCCGGCGGGAGCAGTTACAGTACAAAAAGAGATAGTAGAAATGGTTACTCCTCAAAAACTTCCTACACCATGAAGCAAATCAAACAACCTGTGTTCCTGTGTGGCATGATGGGCTCTGGAAAATCAACAATTGGCAAACAGCTGGGCGTTGAACTTGGTGCTACATTTAAGGATATGGATGATCTTATTGAACTGAAGATGAATATGAGCATACCTGAAATTTTTGAGAAATTAGGGGAAGAATCATTCAGAGAAGCTGAAAAGAATCTTCTCATTGAAGAGTCGCAACGAAATGACGGCGTCTTGGCTTTGGGTGGAGGATCACTTCAAAATCAAAATCTGGTAGATCATGTAAAACTCCAGGGATGGCTCATATTCTTGGATACTCCTCTAACTACATTGGTTGAACGATTAAGAAGATCCCAAAACAGACCCATGATTGACAACACAACATCAGGACTTGAAAATCGACTTAACCGATTATTGGAAGAAAGGTTACCTTTATACTCTCAGGCACACATCAAAATAAAAACCGATGGTTTGTCTATTAAAGAGATTGTAACCAATATCAGAAAACAACTGGCCAATTATGAGCAATAGTATCTCACTAAAAACAGCCTCTCATGAATATCCGATAATCATTGGGAATGAGATTCTGCAAAAAGAGTTGACTATCGCCCTTGCAGAATTTGATCATGAATCTGGCTATGTCATTATTGATGAAAATGTTAGCAGGCTTCATGGTGAAATGATATCGGCAATTCTTGATGAATTTTTCACTCAGATATATGAATTTACCGTACCACAGGGTGAAAAGAGCAAATCTCTCTCCTTTTGGACAGATTGTGTAGATTTTCTACTTGATAATGAAATTAAAAGAAACTCTCCTGTTCTTGTGATTGGTGGCGGTGTTACGGGTGACGTTGGTGGATTCGCCACTGCATCCACTTTGCGCGGCGTTCCATTAATTCATATACCTACAACACTACTTGCAATGGTAGACAGTTCAATTGGCGGAAAAACAGGAATCAATCATCACACCGGTAAAAATTTAATCGGCTCATTTTATCAACCAAAGCGGGTAATTGCCGATCTTCAGTTTTTGCAAACCCTTCCGGATAATGAATGGATTAACGGTTTGAGTGAAGTGCTCAAATATGGAGCTATTCGTGATGAATCTATACTGAGTGATACAGATGTTTTTCTGGAGGGGAATTTTAAAGAGATATCAATAGAACATCTTTCCTTATTAATCTCTAAGTGTGTTAAAGTGAAAACTGACATCGTTCAGGAGGATGAGTTTGAGGGTAATGTCAGAGCTTACTTAAACTTTGGCCATACCTTCGCCCATGCATTAGAAAAGCTGTTTGGTTACGATAAAATGAGTCATGGCGAAGCTGTTTATCTGGGTATGCTTGCAGCGTGCAAACTCTCAAATCTAACCGGTAGCGCTTTTGATGACCAGCCAATAAGAAAGTTCAGCTCCCTTTATAACTACAGGGTTTCAAAAAATGAACTCGACCTTGAAGTGTTGATTGAGAATATGAAATCAGACAAAAAGCGAATAGATCAATTTATACGCTTTGTTTTGTTAAATTCGTGGCAACATCCAACTCTTAAAACAGTTAGTGATAATAGCCTGATTAAACAGTCGTGGGAAGAAGTCTCTAACCAACTCTAATGCTCACTGCGTATTAATATCATCATCCGTTGATTTACCGATTACTATACAAATTATGGGTCTACTTTTGGGTAACCGTTGGTGCCCTTGCTGGAGTTGCAGCACTACTTATAGTGCTGGGCGGAATCGCTTTGCAGCTTCCGCAATCAAAAGAGTATATAAAAAATGAGGTTACTGACACATTTAACAGACAGTTTTCAGGTCACCTGGAAATTGATGAATTACGTGGACTACTCCCATTTTCAATTGAGGTAGTAAATGGGAAACTGTTTGCTCCAGAAGACTCCATCCAACCGGTAATCTCATTTAACAATGCAAACGTCTCGATAGACTGGTGGGAGTTAATACGGCAAAATGTAAGTATCTCCTCATTTGAAGTATCAGAACCCGAAATCTGGCTTGCAAAAAATCAGGAAACACTGAATTTAGCATCAGCTTTCAGCCGAAGAACTGCGACACCTTTTCCGGGAACCGATGACATCACTGAGGAGCGACTTCAAATTTTTAATCAGGTAAATATTCTGGCACCCTATTTGGGTATAATAGATGGTCGCATTACACTTGATGAGTCGCTGGAACTTCCACCCGGATTAAATATCCCATCACCCTATGTACTTGATCAAGTAAACTCAACACTTTTCCTTGAGATATCAGAAAATCAGATTTTTGCTGATGTTCTGGAATTCGAGGCTCCACTCGGCGACAATGTATATGAGTATCTAAGAGGAAGCGGTCAATTATATGCTGATATTCAATTTTTCGAATTGAATAGAGTACGGCTTTACACCGCAATGGGTGAATTACAGCTTAGTGTTGAGGCGAATCCAGTTAATATTTTCACAGGAGATATTACAGGCCAGTTTAGACAAGCAGACTATAGGGCAGTCATTTCAAACAGTTCTTTCTCACCAAATTTCATAAAAAGATTTTTACCTGCATATCCCTCCTTTCAAGAAAATCTTGAGCTTGAAGTTACCGCTCAGGGCACGCTAGAGCAGCTTTTTGTTGATAGATTTCAGGCTACAATCGGGCAATCATCAGTACTGATGACCGCCTCGCTTACAAATTTATTGGCTGAGCAGTTAGCATATGATTTACAGCTTGAAAATATTGTATTAAATCCTGCAGAGATGCAGTTTTTATCCGACAGCTATCTGGATAGTCTTGATGTTTCACCATACAATATCAGCATTTTGAGAGGCGACATTATCGGAGACTTAAATTCAATCAACACGGATCTAAGTCTTCAGACAGATAGAGGTGCTTTATCGTTAGACTCATATTTTAGTTTAAATGGCTCAAATGAGTTTGAAGCACTTGCCGAGTTAGATTCATTAGACATTACTGTTTTTGTTGGAGACTCAACCCAAACTACAATACTCAATGGATTGGTTGCTGCTCGAGGTGCAGGTTTTAGCGTAGATGACCGGTCTAATGCCTCTCTTGATTTGAAGGGTAGTCGCATTTTTGGTTACGATTTCAACCAAATGATCGGTGAGTTTCAGTACAGTCAAAACAGATTAAACTATTCACTATTTCTTGATGATTACACTGCTGAAGCACGTGGTGAAGGATATTATTTCGGCAGAGATGGCTATCACGATTTTTCAATAAACGGTAATGTTGTAAATCTTGATTTGGCACCATATCCGGTAAAAATTGGAGAAGAGCTTACTCGTTTAACAGGAAGCTTCAATGCAACTGTGGAAGGATCTACGATAGATGACCTATTTGGTAGAGTTAGCATTGAAATGGAAGAGTCTGTGATTGATTCCGACACACTTCGTGCCCATCAGCTGTATGCAGACATCAATTCACCGAATGAAGATAATCGAATTTTGAGGTTTACAAGTTCATTCTTTGATGGTGAATTATCCGGGCGGTTTTCACCGGAAAGTCTGAATCAACTTTCTATACATTGGGCAAATTATTTTGAGGATAAGCTCAAAGAAGAGATCCTGTTTAACAGAGAATTTGAATTCGCAGAAAGAGATTCTGTAGTTTTTAATGGCGAAAATCCTGAAGCTGATCTTTCATTTAGTCTGCTTGTAAAAGATTTGGACCTTTTAAGAAGTTACGCACCGGATTTGCCGCTATTTTCAAGCAGAGCACGAATCTCAGCTAATTTAAATGCCAGCAGAGATCGGCTAAGTATTTCAGCTAATATTTCAGATCAAAATTTTGAGCATCTGCTCATTGGTTTTGAAAACTTCAATTCCTCCTTCACTGCCAGTTTTGATCATCAATCAGACCTGAAAGAGTTTAATACTATAAATTTCCAGGCTAACAGCTCTGCTGCAACGTTCAGGGAGACTACTCTGAATGAAAGTTTTATAACCTATTCAATGAGCCGGGATTCGCTCGAATTGCAACAAAATTTTGTCCGTGATGATGGCGTCTCACTATCCTCTTCTATGAATGGGGTCTTGAGATCTGATGAAATAGAACTTTCAATAAATCGGCTCGAAATTGGTTCTGAATCATACACTTGGAGAACTTTGGATGTACCAGGTATTACCTACACCAATACAAACGCCTTAACGGTAGACCAATTTAGATTGACCAGCGATGATGACCTGTTTGAAGTTAATGGGACATTCAGCTCAAATGTTGAGGATTCTGTGGACTACCTTATTAAAAACTTCAACATCTCAAGAATTTCTGATGTAATAGGTGGCAGAGTTCGATTTTCAGGAATTCTTGACGGCGACTTCACAACCCGTTCCCTCGGGCAAATTCCATCCATACAGGGAACCATCAATGTTGATAATGGACAGATTAACGGCAGAACAGTTGGCGACCTTTCTTTAAACAGTACATTTAATCCTGATCTTGATCGCTTTGATACAGACGTCAGAATTTATACTGATCCTGAAAAGTACAGCAGTTACCTTGAAGGGAATAATGGTGTAGGAAAGGATTTAAGATTGAACGGCTATTTTAAGCTTCCAGATGATGTAATCGATGGTGAGGATCTCTTCTACTTTGACGCCGATCTTCAGGAAATTGATATGTGGATTGTAAGTTTGATTGTGCCAGTTATTATTGAAGAGATGCAAGGCAGTTCATCAGGCACCGGCTTCATAAGAGGATCCAGAGATGATTACGATTTTGATGCCACGTTTCAAATTTCAGATGTTTACGGCACACCTCTTTTTCTAAACACAGGATTTACACTTAATGGTGAACTGGATTTTAGCCGAACAGATGGATTGATATTTCGCGATATCATTCTAACTGACAGTCAGGGTGGTTCCGGCACACTTTCAGGTGATATCGATTTAGATGATTTCTCACCAGATACATTTCTGAACCTGACGTTAGACATGAACAATCTTCATTTCATGAATAACCAGTACGATGCAGATGTACCTTTTTATGCTACACTTTTTGGAACGGGGCAAGCTAGCATTACGGGATCTAACTTAAGTCCCTTTTTGCAAACAAATACCCCGATGATTTTATCTTCAAATTCCAGAGTTTCGATCCCCTTAGAAGAGGAGACAGAGTTTGAACAAGATCGTCGCTTTATTCAATTTGTTGATACGTTTGACCTAAGCCTACTCAATCAACGAAGAGAAGAGTCAGAAAGAGATGCACAGGATTCTGACCCTGTAGATTTAACGTTTGTAGAGCGGTTTACGATGGATCTTCAATTTATTGCCAACGATCCGGTCAACGTTCAGCTTATTTTTGATCGGGTAACTAATGAAGTTTTGAGTGCTAATGGCACCGGCCAGGTTCGAATTTTGCTTGAAGATCAGGATGTAAGTATGTTCGGACGGTTCAACATTCAGAGCGGAGATTATCAATTTGTAAGTGGTGATATTTTCACCCGCCGATTTACTCTTGAAGAAGGTGGTTCAATTAGCTGGCAGGGAGATTTGGTTGATGCTAATCTTAATGTAACTGCAACCTACAGAGCCAGACCTACCATCTCATCTCTTTTGTCTACGTCAATCACTTCCTCACCGATTGGAGAGTCCGGTCAACGAATTCCCGTCGACTTAGTGCTTCAGATTGGAGGAACAATTACTGCAGTTGAAAACGATTTTTTCTTCAGGGTTCCTACCGGAATTGAGGGTACACTAGACCCCGCATTGGCGGCTCAAATTAATAACCTAAACCAAAGTGAACAAGATAAGCTTTATCAGGCAACAGGAATTTTATTGAGCGGTAACTTCTTACCTCCTCTTGAATCTCAGGATCTCCTTTTTGGTGACAGTATAACCGGTACAACTGCGGTTGTGAACCCGCTGTTAACCAGTCAGGTAATTAATCCACTGCTATCGAATCAGATAAACTCTCTTCTTCGAAGTGACATTACCTTTGATATAGATCTAAACCTCACCGCATTTAATGAAGTCGATTTAGGGGTTGCGTTGAGACTGTTCAATGATCGTGTAATTTTACGAAGAGAAGGTCAGATTACTGGTGAGCAGAGTGATATTGGAGATATTGGGGCAACCTACAGAATTAATCGTACCTTCTCACTAACAGCCTTTCACAGGCAGGACCCTACATTGAGCTATACTAGTGGTGTAGACAGTCGACAAACTCAAGAAATGAACGGCATGGGTTTAGAAGCTCAGGTCCAGTTCAATACATGGAAAGATTTCAGGAACCGAATATCAAATGCTTTTAAAAGGCTGTTTGGAATTAAAAGTAAAGACGAGCAATCGGATGACGAAGAGTCCATTGCACAAAATTAAAAAACGAATATTATTAACGAATGAGTGACAAGAATTTAAGTTCATTAGAGAAACAGATTATTGAGATATTAAAATCCTATCCCGACGCATCTATACCTATCCCGCTATTACAGGATGCGCTTTCTCTTTACAAAAAGAAGGGATCAAAGAAGTTAAACAACGCAATAAACAGGCTGAAGCAACTCGACCATATTCGGGTAACCAAAGGCAATTTAGTACGGCTAAATGAGCTCGCTGAAAACGATAAAAATATAGTAATCGGTAAGTTGGATGTAACCAGTCATGGTGATGGGTATGTAATTGTGGAAGGTCGAGATCAGGATATAAAAATATCGCGACGGTTCATGGGTACTGCCTTAAATGGCGATACTGTAAAAGTGAAGCTTATGGGCTATCACAAGAAAAGTAATAAGCCGATAGGCAGGATTGAAGATGTTGTAAAAAGAGCCCGATCCATATTTGTAGGTACACTCGAAGAGGCCGCTAAAAACACATATCTGATTAAATCAGATCAACAATCATCCCGTGTTGATTTCTTTATTGATCCGGATGATTTAAATGGAGCAAAACCTGGCGACAAAGTCACTTTCAATTTAATCCAATGGGATGATGTCAGAGGCTATCCTCAGGCTAAAATTATTCAATCATTAGGAGATTCAGGAACCAATGAAGCCAACATTTTATCCATTTTAGCTGAAAAACAGTTCGCATCAGATTTTCCCCGGGAAGTTGAAGAGTTCGCAAAGCGTATTCCTGAACAGATTACCAACGACGAGATTGCACGGCGAAGAGATATGCGAAATGAAGTTGTACTCACCATTGATCCCGCAGATGCCAAAGACTTTGACGATGGGTTAAGTATCCAAATTCTGGATAATGGCAACTATTATCTGGGAGTACACATTGCCGATGTTACTCACTATATGCCCCGTGGCACAGAGCTGGACAGCGAAGCTTACGACCGCGGAACTAGTGTATACTTGGTTGATCGTGTAATACCCATGCTTCCTGAATATTTGAGCAATGGAGTTTGCAGTCTTCGTCCGCACGAAGACAAGCTTACCTACAGCTGTTTTATGGAAATCGCTCCTAACGGAAAATTGATAGATTACTCAATTGAAGAGACTGTGATTCACTCAAAGCAGCGATTTGTATATGAAGAAGTTCAAGATATTCTTGATGGAAAGTCTGATCATAAATTTAAATCTGAGCTAAAGACTTTAGAGAAACTGGCAAACATTCTGCTGGATAAACGTTTTAATGAAGGTTCAATCAACTTTGAAACACCTGAACCAAAATTTGTTTTGGATGAAAAAGGCAAGCCGGTCGAGGTAATTGTTAAGGAGAGAATATTTGCTCACAGACTGATTGAAGAGTGTATGCTGATGGCCAATAAGACGGTTGCAATACACGTGGATTCACTACGGAAAAAATCGAGAGACGGCAAGAAATCGAAAAGTGACCATCCGTTCTTCTATCGGGTCCATGGCCAGCCGGATTTGGAAAAGCTTAATAACATCCGTGAAACTGCAAAACCACTCGGAATCGACTTCAAACTTGATGGACATATCTCAGCGAAGGCTATTAATTCCCTTTTAAAACAAGTGGAAGATACCTCTCTTGAGAATATCATCAACGGGCTGATGCTTCGATCGATGGCAAAGGCTGAGTACTCACCAAAAAATATTGGCCACTTTGGCCTGGGTTTTTCTCACTATTCACACTTTACCAGCCCTATTCGTCGTTATCCCGATGTTATTGTTCATCGTTTGTTAAAGAGATACAGTTCGGGTACACATGAGTACACTTTTGATCAACTTATCGAAATTGGTGAACATTGCAGCGAGCGAGAGCGTTACGCTGTGGAAGCTGAACGAGATTCTGTAAAACTGAAACAGGTCGAATATCTTTCGGAGAGATTAGGCCAGTCATTTCCAGGCACAATTAGTGGTGTTACAGAAAATGGAATTTACGTTCAACTAAACGATATATACTGTGAAGGAATGATTCGCGTTAGTGATCTCAAGGATGATTACTACGTTTATCATCCAAAAATGCACTGCTTAACCGGCAGATCTAAGGGCAAAAATTTCAGATTGGGCGATACCATAAAAGCGAAAGTTGTTCGCACAGATATGGATAGGCGACAAATTGATCTGGAATTAGCTGATTACTAAACAAAATTGAGTATATGATATGCGACTGTTACAGAAATCTTTATTGATCGGAATTTTAACAATTTTTGTCGGTTCAGCCGCTGTAGAACAGGCATTCGCTCAGTATTTCTTTTTCGGGAAAAACAGAGTTCAGTACGATACTTTCGACTGGAGGTTCATTGAAACCGATCACTTTGATATTTACTATTACGATGCCAAAAATTATCATTTAGCGCAATTTACCGCTGAAGCTCTTGAAGGTGCATTAAAGCAACTAAATGAAGATTTCGGTGATCAGCTTACCGATCGAATTCCCGCCATTATTTACGATTCACACAGTGATTTTTCACAAACCAATGTAGTTCGGCTACCGGTAGACGCACAGGGTATTGGTGGTGTTACTGATAAGTTTAAAAACCGAATGACTCAGCCATTTATGAGTGATTACGCTGATTTCAGACGCACACTTCAGCACGAATTGGTTCACGCCTATATTAATGACGTTTATTATGGTGGCACGATTCAATCAATTGTGCAAAATAATATTCAGCTTGTATTTCCACTTTGGTTTGAGGAGGGTTTAGCAGAATATCTCGCCTTAGGCTGGGATACCCAGACCGATATGTTTATGCGGAATGCTGTGTTGAATAACTATCTCCCCCCTATTACACAACTAAGTGGATTCTTTGCTTATCGTGGCGGACAGGCTTTTTGGTACTACATCGAAGATCAATATGGCCGGCCAAAAATTACCGAAATTCTCCAGCGGATCAAGACAAACCGAAATATTGGACAATCACTGGTGCAGTCTCTGGGTCTCCAGATTGATGAACTATCAGAAAGATGGCAAGAGTATTGGCGCCAACGATACTTTCCGGAAGTTGCTGAGCGCCAATCCCTCAGCAGTACAGCACAGCAGATTACTTCAAGAGCTCGTGCAATCTCTTACAATACCAGTCCGGCAATCTCACCAAGAGGTGATAGAATTGCGATGATATCAAATCGAAGAGGTGTATTTGATGTGATTGTTGTTGATGTAAACAGCGGTGACAGACTAAAAACTCTGGTCAGTGGTGCAGATAGTCCAATGTTTGAAGAGCTGAATATCCTGAACCCTAATTTAACATGGTCACCTGATGGTACTCGGCTTGCACTATCAAGTAAATCTCAGGGATCATATAATTTAGCCATTATAGATTACGAAAGTGGAAAATCAAACACCATCAAATTTCCAACCCTTGATACAATCAACTCAGTGGCTTGGTCTCCCGATGGACAAAAAATTGCGTTCGACGGTAACATAGGTCCATACCAGGACATCTTCGTTTATAACCTGGAAACCGGAGATTTTCAAAACCTCACAAATGATGTATTTAGTGATGTAGAACCGGCATGGGGACCCGACTCTGAGTTTGTATACTTCGTATCAAACAGAGGCACAAATCTACAACCGGGCACAGCACTTGCCGGATTTTCAATTATGAGAGATGATTCATTTTATGAGACTGACTTATACAGAATCCGGGTTGGGAGTAACAGAATTGAACAACTCACTAACACACCAAACTGGTCTGAAACTCAGCCCACTTTGACCCGTGATGGCCGTATGGTTTTTGTATCTGACCAAAATGGTATCCCAAATATTTATGAGTATGATTTAAGCAGTAGAACTGTTTATCCTTTGACGGATTTACAGTCCGGCGTTATGCAGGTTTCTATTTCCGCTGACGGTACAAGACTAGCTTTCAATGCCCTGAATCGGGGGTTCCCGGATGTTTTTCTAATTAGATCACCATTTGACAGAAGAATGGATCAACAATTAACACCAAATGCATGGGCATTGGAACGGGCAGCCAAATCTCCGGGCGAGAGAGTACCTGCAATAAGATATACTCAGGAAATGATTGCCAACAGAGCTCAGGGTAATCTGATATCTTCAAGGAGTATCACAAGTGGAACTGTTACCGGTGCTGACAGAATGATTGATCGCCGCCCTGCTCGAACTGACACCACGCAAGAAAGACGGGCAGACAGAATTGACTTTAGAAACTATCAATTCGGTGAAGCTGTAGTTAGCGATACAACAATCGAATTACGTGACGACCCAAGAAAGTTTGAGCCTGAAAATAATGTAACTGAAGACGGCTTTTATCAACCAAAAGAGTACAAGCTTCAGTTTAGCCCTGATTTTACTTATGCAGCAGGACAACTAAGCACTTATTACGGAACATCTGCATTTGCCTTTGTGACTCTTAGTGATCTTTTTGGAGATCATGAGTTATCATTCGGCTCAAACCTGGTTTTTGATTTAAGAAATAGTGATTACACATTTCAATATGGGTATCTGAAAAACAGAACTAATTTCTATACGTCATTTTTCCATCAGTCCAGAAATTATCAAACCTTTACCGGTCAATTACTTCGTTATCGAACTTATGGCTTAACTGCAGATTTTCAGTATCCATTAAACAGGTACCAGAGGTTTGATTACGGTATTTCAGGAATCGGAATATCCAGAGACTTCAGTTCGGTGAGTAATTTCAGTGGTCAATCACTGAGCAACGAAAGCAGCTTCTTTTTTTACCCACAGGTAACCTTTACGGGTGATTACACCATTCCGGGATTTATAACACCACGTGGTGGTAGTAGATACTCACTTCGCTTAGCTGCCAGTCCGCCCGTCACTTCAGAAACACCACAATTTGCGACATTGCTGGGTGATTATAGAAAATACATCGATTTGGGTTCGCGATATTCGATTGCACTGCGTGGAGCTGGAGCTGTTTCTTACGGTAGAGATTCTCAGACATTCTTTATGGGTGGTATGCTTGGATGGATAAATCAACGATGGTCTGATGCTGAAATTCCTTTCGAGCGATTAGCAGATACATTTTTCACACTACCGGCTACACCCCTAAGAGGTCATGAGTTTAACACTATTTACGGAGATAAATTTTCGTTGATAAATGCTGAGTTTCGCTTCCCACTCTTTGCTGCAGTACTGCCGGGACCTATTCCAATTCTGCCACTATATAATATAACTGCTGTAGCTTTTGTTGACGCCGGTGCTGCGTGGGGTTTTGAAGTTCCCTACTCACGTTTCCGAGATCAGGATGGTGAGCCAATAGTATACTTTGAAAACCCTGCTGGTCTTGATTGGCGAATCGGTAACAAAAGAAATGAGTTTCTTAATCCTCAAACCGGACTGCTTAGAGAGGGACAACCTCGTGAAACGGACATCCCTGTGAGCTTCGTAGACGGCGACATCCTCATTGGTGCAGGATTCGGTTTAAGAACAATCTTATTAGGTCTCCCCTTCAGATATGATGTTGGCTGGCCTTACATGCGCGGGGGTTTTGGAAGTCGACCTATTCACTATTTCTCTATAGGAATAGATTTCTAAACACTGTTTAACCCTATCTCCTCTTATTTAAAGCAGAATAGTTGCTCTTCTTAAACAACTGTTCTGCTTCTTTTTTACATTGTTGATTGGAATGATTTTTCAGAGAAACCATCAATTAGCAATGTAACATTCGTCATGAGAAAAATACGATCAGCTTTTCTTACCCTGTCATTTATTTTGTTATGCCTCCCTCTCAATGCTCAACAATCAGCTAACTCCGTTGACAGCCAGATTAATGAGCTGATTGATAAAATGAGTATTTATGAAAAAATCGGGCAGATGACTCAGCTCAACATCACCATGATTAATACGACCGGCCAACAGAGGGATGTTGTTCTTGATCCTGATAAGGCGATCAATTTAATCCGAAATCATCACATTGGATCTTTCTTAAATGGAGAGGCTGTTCCGGCTGAAGTCTGGTTTACCTATATGGATCAGTTAACCCGAATCGCCATGGAAGAGTCCGCACATGGTATTCCTATTATTTATGGGATCGATCATATGCATGGAGCAAGTTACCTCGCGGGCAGCACCATATTTCCTCAAAATATTAATCTTGGCGCTACCTTTAACATCCAGCACAGTTATCAAACCGGTTGGGTTACTGCTTATGAAACGGCTGACTTAGGTCATCATTGGAATTTCGCTCCTGTTCAAGATTTAGGCGTGAACCCATTATGGCCTCGCATTTGGGAAACCTATGGTGAAGATCCGTATCTGGCATCCAAAATGGGGCGGGCATACGTTGAGGGATATCAGGGAAATGAAGAGATTTATCCTTATAAACTTGCCGCTACAGCCAAACACTTTTTCGCTTACTCAAATCCGGCATCAGGCTGGGATAGAACCCCTGTTCAAATTGGTTATCAGGCACTTCACGAATTTCACCGCCCCCCATTTCAAGCTGTTATAGATGCAGGAATTAAGACGGTGATGTTAAATAGTGGTGAGATAAATGGTATACCCGTTCATGCTTCAGAAGAGTTTGTAAACGGCTTTCTAAGAGATCAAATGGGATTTGATGGTGTAATCGTAACTGATTGGGACGATATTGGTAAATTGGTTGATTTTCATAAAGTGGCAGAAAACTATAAAGAGGCTGTTTATTTAGCTGTTAAAGCAGGAATCGATATAAACATGACTCCACTATCTCTCGACTTTAATAAGTCTCTGCTGGAACTTGTTGAAGAGGGTAGAATTTCAGAAGAGCGTATCAATGAGTCAGTCCGAAGAGTGCTAAAACTAAAATTTGATCTTGGTCTCTTTGATAATCCATTTCCCCGTAATGATCGTCTCGATAGAATTGGTACAGAAGAGAGCAGGTTAAAGGCGTTAGCCGCTGCTGAGGAATCAATCGTTCTTCTCAAAAATGAGAATCAGGTTCTGCCAACAATTGACGTTCAAAATATTATCCTTTTTGGGCCATCAGCCAACAGCAAGCGTAACCTGAATGGCGGATGGACACTAGCTTGGCAAGGAGGAGAAGAGGGGCAATATCCTGATGATATGCATACTATCTATACTGCACTGCATGAACAGTACCCAAATGCATCAATCGAGTTAATAGAGCACGTTTCTTTTGATGAGGCAAATAGACGAGAGTTTATCTCGCAATTAGATAACGCCGATTTGCTTATTTATGCAGGTGGTGAGGAACCCTACACAGAATTTATTGGAAATATTACTGATCTGAGATTAGATCAAAATCAAATTGATGAAATAAACTATTTAAGCCAGTCTTCAACTGAGCTTGTATTGATTATCGTTGCCGGGCGTCCAAGAATTGTTACAGATATCATTCAAAATGTAGATGCCTTTCTCTTTGCCGGGTTGCCTGGTTTTGAGGGCGCAGAAGCGATAGTGAATGTATTAAGCGGCAAAACAAACCCAAGTGGCAGGTTGCCAATCACGTATCCTCAGCATACGGGACATTTTGTTACTTACAATCATAAATCAAGCGATGTCTATTTTTTCAATCCGGATGAGGCAAATCACATTGCTCAGGGAAGTGAAAGTACTGCACTTTTTCAGTTTGGTGATGGATTGAGCTATACAACCTATGAATATTCAAATCTCACTTTATCTGCTAATCAGATAAATCCAAATGATACATTAACTGCATCAGTTGAGGTAACAAATACAGGAGACGTTGCCGGCTTTCACTCAGTGCTATGGTTTATTACAAACAGAGTTGGAACTTATACAAGACCAGTTAAGGAGCTCAAACACTTTGAAAAAATTCATCTTAATCCGGGTGAAACGAAGACAGTGACATTTGAAATCAATCCACGAGCAACACTCACTTATCCTGACCAGAATGGAAACCCTTTATTAGAATCAGGAGAATTTGTAGTGCGAATTGATTCACTCTCTTCTACTTTCAGGCTCAATAAATAAGCTTATATGACCAAACTAAATATAATTCTTAGTATTTCTGGGTTACTCCTTTTGATAGGTTGCAGTCCGAAAATACAGATACCTGAAGGGTATGAATTGGTATGGCATGATGAATTTTCTGGAAACAGTATTGACACTGAAACCTGGAGGTTTTGGGAAGGCCCGGCATACAACGAGGAACTCCAATACTATACATCGCGCAGCAAAAACGCATATGTAGAAAATGGAAAACTTCATCTCGTAGCTCATCGTGAAATTTTTAATGGTTACGAGTACACCTCAGCAAGAATTTCTACTGATAGTACACGTATAGGCTGGAAATATGGAAGATTTGAGGCGCGAATAAAAATGCCTGAAGGAAACGGGTTTTGGCCGGCATTCTGGCTTATGCCAATTCGTGATGACGGCTGGCCAAGGGGTGGTGAAATCGACATCATGGAATACAGAGGAAACGAACCCTATAAAACAACAGGCGCTATCCATTTTTGGGTGAACGGCTGTGAAGGCAACCCTGTAGAGTGCAGAACCTATTTTACTGATTCTGTTACGATATCAGATAATAAACTGAGTGAAGAGTTTCACGTCTATTCTCTTGAGTGGAATGATGAGGGTTTTACGTGGTATCTGGATGATTACGAATTTATGAACATTCCATACTCTGTAATCGATGCGCAGTTCGAACCGTTCAGCACACCATTCTATATCATTCTCAATCTTGCTGTAGGTGGTAATTTTCTTCCCAATCCTGATGAGACTACACCGTTTCCTCAACAATTAATTGTTGATTATGTTAGAGTATTTCAAGAGAAATAGAGAATAAAAAAGCCCCTCTTCATAGAAGAGAGGCTTTGAAACAATATATTATTTTTGGTTGTTTAGTCCTCTGACTCTTCCCCTGCAAATGCGTTGAAGACCATTAATAAATCTTGAGCAACTTCATCTCTGGTTCGACCTTCAATTCTGTGTCTTGGAACCATGGCTTTGATTTCACCATCCACAAAATAGGCAAATGCCGGTGATGAGGGGGGGTACTCACTAAAATACTCCCGTGCTCTTTCAGTAGCTTCTTTATCTTGGCCTGCAAATACAGTTACCAGATGATCAGGTTTAACTTCTGTTTTTTCCAAAGCAATATTTACTCCGGGTCGCGCATTACCTGCAGCACAACCGCAAACAGAATTAATGACCATTAACATCGTTCCTTTGTTATATTCTTTCATGACCCGATCTACATCTTCAGGAGTTTTCAACTCTTCGATGCCTAAATCTGTGAGTTCACTTCTCATCCATGATGTATCAGGTCCGACTCCAAAACCAAATTGCATAATATTTACTATTTAATTGCTAAAATTATTTACTCAAATATACGTAAAATTAAGCATTATTGTGAGTATTGTGCCATCTTCAAATGCATAATCTAAACATACTGAACAACTTGAATTTCATGACCCTTCGTTCACTATTTATCATAACAATCTTCTTTGCCCTTAATGCCTGCAGCAGTATAAATCAATTTTCTGTTCCCTCTACTGATAATCAACTTGCGATTGACGGTAGTCTCTCAGATTGGGACAGGTCTGCTTCTCTTATGGAAGGTCGGGAAGACATCAACTTTTACACATCATTTGATGATGAATATCTCTATCTGTTTATTGATGTAAGAGGCCCGTTTAAAGACAGGGCGATTAAGCAGTCGGGATTAATTGTTTACTTGAGCGATGACAAAGAGATGAGACAAAAGTTAGGAATAGGTATCCCATCAGGATCTTTCAACCTGTTAAGAGAATATCCCACTCAGTACAATGAATTTTTAAGAGATGGCGAGTGGTTCAGTAAACCTCAAAACAGAGAATTGTTATCGGGTTTGGAAAATGATATTTATGATCGAATTATGATTGTAGAGCGAAGAGATGGAAAATCAAATCCTGAATATGGATTTATAGAAATCAGTCAGCTGGAGGTTGACGGTATGGAGGTTTTTGTAGACAGGCAGGGCCGATATACCGCTATTGAGATGAAAATTCCCCGTGATGGTTCTTCAATTTTTGGATTCAGTTCAGATAGAGTTTGGCTAGGCTTTGCAGTAGAAACGCCTAACTTCAGAATTCAGGATGATAATGATATCACCACAATGCGTCAGGACAGACGTAATAATATGTATGGAAACCAGCAACGAAGACGAGCACCATCTCGAACCTCTATGGCTCGTAGTTTAGGTGAGTTTGAGGTTTGGTATAGAATTGAAATATCTGAGTAAACCCTTCCATCTTAAAAAGGTACCTTTTCATCAGAGTACATTATAGGAGCAATAGTCATCCTGAACTTGTTTCAGGATCTCCTTACTCTACAAAAATGGGAGATTCTGAAACAAGTTCAGAATGACGATGAACAAATGGCACCCTTTAATAAATAAAAAAAAGGCGCCTTATCTCTGAAGCGCCTTCTTTTGTATAAGCTTAATTGACGGTTACTTGGCAGCTTGATAATTTTTTTCAACCTGATCCCAATTAACCACATTCCAAAAAGCGTCAAGATAGTCAGGACGTCTGTTTTGGTAGTTTAAGTAGTAAGCGTGTTCCCAAACATCTACTCCTAAAATTGGAGTTAGCCCATTCATTAAAGGACTGTCTTGATTCGCTGTGGACAACACTTTTAGACCACCATTTTTATCAACGCATAACCAACCCCATCCTGAACCAAACTGAGATGCTGCTGTTGATGAAAATTTCTCTTTGAACTTTTCAAAGCTTCCAAATTCTGAATCAATAGCTTTGGCTACTTCTCCTTTTGGACTTCCACCACCTTTTGGTGATAAGATCTCCCAAAACAGCTTGTGGTTTGCATATCCACCACCGTTGTTAATCACAGCTTGTTTCTTATCTGCAGGAACTTCATTTATTCGGCCAAGAACTTCTTCAATTGAAAGATTTGCAAAATCATGACCTTCCAATGCGGCGTTAAGTTTATTTGTATAACCTTGATGATGCTTGCCATGGTGGATTTCCATAGTCTTTGTATCGATGTTAGGTTCTAATGCATCATGCTTATAAGGTAAATCAGGTAATTTGAATGACATATATTTGTACTGTTTTAAGTTATCATTAATAAATTCTGTAACACACTTTCATACATAGTGTTAACTCTATCACATCCTTACTAAAAGAAAAAATTACATATCAAATCCGTTCCATCAAATTTTATTATCCGCATAAAACATTTAGTTTGATGTTCGACCCTTTAGATAGCTACATTTAAACACCCAATATTCCGACATAAATTAACGAAACATCATTATGGCTTTCGATTACGATGTAATCATTTTAGGAAGTGGCCCTGCAGGCTTTTCTTGCGCAATGCAGAGCACTAAGTTTGATAAAAAAGTACTTATTGTAGAAGAAAATGACTCTCATCTGGGAGGTACCTGGCTTAATAAAGGAACTGTACCAAGTAAAGCACTTAAGGAGGCAGCAGCATTAATTCAAAAATTTCATTCACAATTTGGTGATGAAAAAGGAAGAAAGCCCTTTGAGAAATTCAGGATGGAAGACCTCCTTCAATATAAAAGAACCATCCTGGATAGTAAGAACAAGAAAGTTAAAACAGACCTTATAAAAAATGAAGTTGAAACTGCCCGTGGTCGAGGAGTTCTTCTCGATAAAAACACAGTTGAGGTAACAAATCAGCTTGGCACTTCAACCAAATACACAGCCAAGAATATATTAATCTCGACCGGAAGCAGCCCAAAGCCCTCTAAACAGATAGATGTCGGTCATTCTCATATACTTGATTACGATTCTATACTCGACCTTACGCATATACCACGCCGACTAACTATTATTGGAAGTGGTATCATAGCATTTGAATATGCTACCATATTTTCAGCTCTTGGAACTCGAATTACGTTGTTAAGTGACACTGATGATCTACTTCCATTTTTGGACAAAGAGATTAAAGAGATACTTCTGAAGATTTTGAAGAAGAAAAACATTCAAATCATAAAAGAGGCTGAAATTGACGGTGTTGGGAAAAATGATCTTCGCACATGCATGGAAGTTGGATTTCGGGTTAAAAATTCTGACAGGTTGCAAATAATTGAGACAGATCAGGTTTTGCACATCGGCGGAAAATCACCCAATACGAAAAAATTATGGAAGAAAGGTTTATCAGTTAAAATAGACTCTGCGGGGTATATTAAAATTGATGAAAATTATAAAACTTCTGTGCCAAATATTTACGCGGCCGGTGATGTTGTAGGTGAGCCCTCTTCGGCTGCAGTCTCATTCGTACAGGGAAGACTTGCTGCATGTTCTATGTTCGACATGACCTCTGATAAACCCACTGTTGATATTCCTTATGGGATTTACTCAATACCGGAGATTGCGGGTATAGGTCTTACTGAGCTCAAAGCACAAGAAATGGGCATTGATGTCACAATTGGAAGGGCGTTTTATGAGAATGTCACTCAAGCTGATATAAAACACGAAACTGACGGGCTACTCAAACTTGTTTTTAGAACAGACAACCTGCAGCTTCTGGGGGTTCACATTATCGGCTACCATGCTACAGACCTTATACACCTGGGTCAAAGTGCTATGGCTAATGGCAATACGATTAAGTATTTCATTGAAAATGTTCTGAACTATCCAACCTATTCTGAAGCATACAGAATAGCAGCTTTCAATGTGTTTAACCGTGTTTATAAGGCCGGGGTGAAGTACAAGAAAATACTGGAAAAATAACTGTGATAAATCAGACGTAGTGAATCGCCATTTTCAATCCTTTTGTATCTAAAGGCGGCTTTTCGGGTAGTGTTTTGATCTTTTTCTCTTTTGATGTTTTAGCTGCCAGAGCCAGGGCCATTGAGTCTACAATATCATCCTCTTCAACCTCATTGCGGCGGAACTCCTCTTTTATTTCCCGGAAAAAATCAGCCGCGATTGGTTCTATGTTGCTGATCAAATCTAAACGGTGACGTAAACCTTTTTTTGTATTCTTTTTTTGATAGATCATACCACCATTCAAATTCATGAATAGAAGCTCAGGGTGGCTTTCAAAGACTTTGTCGCGGAGTTCTTCATGATCTGTCAGGAAATCATCTAATACCCGGATTTTAGGAGTTATATTCCATGACTGAACAGTCAGTTTTTTTTCTGTGTATTCATAACTCTGCATGTTGGCCTCTACATATGATGGGGCGTGTAGGGCCGGACGAATTGGCGGACTAAAGACACTACTGGAGTAATCAGGCCCTAACTTAGTTCTAAGCTGCTTGTCACACTCTCTGGTGTAAGTTTCATCCTCCAAACCAATTGGCATATCGATAAAGATTACGTCGTAACCGATCAGTGCCTCTTTCAGTTCGTCATTTGTTCTCAATACATGGTAAGATGGTTTTTCATCAAAAGTAGTAAGGAGCCATCCCGCTTTACACCCGTCAATTCCTGCCGTTTTCAATTTGATATCCTTTTAGTTTGTTGCTGATTTTCGTAATGAGATATGAAGCTCTTTGAGCTGGCTCTCTTCAACTACATCGGGGCAGTTATCCATTAAGCTCTGAGCCTTTTGATTTTTAGGGAACGCAATTACGTCTCGCAAACTTTTTGCTCCTGCCATAAGCATAATCATCCTGTCTAAACCAAGTGCGATACCACCATGGGGTGGAGCCCCGTATTTGAAGGCGTTTAATAAGAAACCAAACTTCTCCTTGGCTTCCTTCTCATCGATGCCAAGCAGTTTGAAAACTTTCTGTTGAGTTTCATAATCGTGAATCCGTATAGAACCGCCACCGAGTTCATTTCCATTCAGAACTAAATCATATGCTCTGGCATTCACATTTTCAGGTTCGCTATCCAGTTTGTCCATATCATCCGGATTTGGTGCTGTAAATGGATGATGTAATGCATAGTAGCGTAAATCTTCTTTTGACCACTCAACGAGCGGAAAATCAGTAACCCATAAAAATTTGGTTAAATCATGATTAATCAGTTCAAACTGTTCACCAACAATCAACCTGAGTGCTCCCATCTGTTTGTATACAGCAGGCGCCGGTCCGGCTAAAATAAGGACTAAGTCACCATCTTTGGCTCCGGCCTCTTCAGCCATAGCCTTCATGGTTTCATCATCCAAAAACTTCCCGACACTGCATGTAATTTCGCCTTCGTCAAGACGCATAAAGATCATACCCCCTGCTCCCGCTTGAGATACAGCTTTTTCGGTGAGCCTGTCCAATGCACCTCTGCCAAGTTTGCCCTGACCAGGAACAGTAATAGACAAAACCCTACCACCTTTTTCTACGGTTGAGTTAAAAATTTTGAACCCGCTATTTGAAACAACATCTGAAATGTCATTTATCTCAACTCCGAATCTCAAATCCGGCTTATCAGATCCGTATGTTTTCATCGCCTTATCGTAGGTCATTCTTGGAAAGGGCGTGCCTAATTCAACATCAAGATGTTTCTTCCAGATTTTCTTCATCAACGTTTCGTGAATCTCATAAATCACATCCTCGTTAACGAATGACATTTCCACATCAACCTGAGTAAATTCAGGCTGTCTATCTCCTCTTTGATCTTCATCTCTAAAACATCTAGCAACTTG